>JAHDDF010000063.1:0-13191 GCA_020629475.1 Saprospiraceae bacterium | reverse complement strand
ACTTTGGTAAAGATGTCTTTTCTAATGAGGACCTCTCCCCTTAGCTCTACCTTGTTGACACCATGCTTGGTAAAATCCGCTTTCAAGGGAATGGTGCGGATAACACGGGCATTGGCCGTCATTTCCTCACCCATTTTCCCGTTGCCCCTAGTGGCTCCACGAACCAGCATATTGTTCTCGTAAATAAGGGTAATGGTACCTCCGTCGAACTTGGGCTCTACTACGTAACCTATTTCTTGATCCTCGGGTAATTTGAGGAAGCGTTTTACTTGTTGGTCAAAATCATGCAAGTCATTGGCATCATAGGAATTCGCCAAGGAAAGCATGGGTGTTAAGTGCTCTACCGCCGGAAAATCAGAGGTAAGATCAGCGGAAACGCGTTGAGTCGGGGAGTCAGGGACGATTAGTTCCGGATATGCTTCCTCTAGCGCTTCCAAGCGCTTGAAAAGATGATCGTATTCGTAATCGGAAATAACGGGATCGTTCTTGATATAATAGCGCCACTCGTGGTATTTAATAACCTCGTGTAAATCGAGGCTTTCCTTTGTGGCTTGGCTTTTTCCGGGGATATCCTTGTTCTCCAACAAGGCTTTAGACAATTTGAATAATCTGGGTTGGTCTTCCGTTCCGTACATCGTTTATTTTTGGAGATGCTTTCCTTCTTGACAAGCATCTATTTTAAGAGTGGAGTTATTACTTAGTCTACTTCCTCATAATCGATATAATCATCCTTCTCCTTGATCTTACCCCGATCCGTTAAATCGTCGTAACCACGGATACCTGCCACCATGGGTTTGATGAACAAGCGATAAGCCAAGAAGGCGAACATTGCGATAATGAGAAACTTCATTGGAAAAATGGTTTACTCAAAGTTAAAAATACTCAGCTTGCCTTGCCTTAAAATATAGAGATGATTTTTACGAATCATGGCATCCAAGAGTTCGTCATCCGACTTGGGCAAAGCCGTCTTTTTTCCTACGAAACCACTTTTTAAAGGCTTATACGCTTCTAACTCATCCGATTCATTGACGAATACAAAAGCTTCCTTAATCGACTTAAGCCTTCCCTTTCCGACCTTAAAATCCTCCTTGCCGATATAACCACCGAAAAGGTCAAAACGGAATATATTTCCGCCACGTTTTCCTACGGCTATCTCTCCGGAAAACTCAAGGAGAAAATCCGCCTCGAAATCCTCGTCTAAGTATTGGGACATATTGGGGCTTTGATAAACGACATTCCCCGCCTTGTCCAATTTCTTCAAGGAAAATTCCAAGGGATCATACAACCAGATATTTTGATCCAAGGAAACGGCAACCGCGTTTACTTGGGGTTGGTCAGCTAAGAATAGGTCTACTCTTGCCGTTTCTTGAAGTGTCCTGTCCAAGAAAACGACCACGTTATCATCCCTATAAAAAACAAGGATATTAAAAGGGGAGGAGGCATCAATCATATGAACGTCCCCTAGGTTAAAATCCGAGAATTGGAAGAGTTCTTTTCCTTCGGAATCGTATTTCAGGACTTCCCCATCCTTACCGGCGAGATAAATATGTCCTAGGTTATCCGTAGCAAAAACGGAAGCATCCGTTTCAATATCGGCGATAAGCCGATAATTCGATGTTTCTTCTTCAACGGGTTTTTCCTCCCCCAGTTCCGGCACCTGTGCCGTGCCTTTACAGGAATACATCTGTAGAAGACAAAGCAATAGGATGCTAAGCATCGTGGGCGTCTTGGATAATGGTCCCGTTTTCATTTTCAAAGAAGCGGATTTGAAGGTTTTCGCCGTCGAATTCCACGTAGGAATTGGAGAACATCCATTCCCCGGCATTTATATAACGCGTTTTCCCGTCGGAAAGTCGATAATCAATGGGAATATGACGGTGCCCGAAGAGAAAAAAGTCGACATCCAAGGATTTTATCTTGCGCTCGCAGTAAGCAATAAGCCATTCCTTATCCTTGCCCGTGTACTTGAATTGTGCTTTCCCCTGCTTCTTCCTGCTGGTGCCGGACCAAAAATTCGCCAAGGAAATCCCGATATCCGGATGAAGCCAACCGAATAACCATTGGCAAAGTTTATTGGCAAAAACCTTCTTGATCATCTTATAACCGAAATCCTCGGGTCCTAAGCCATCGCCATGAGCGATGAAGAAACGTTTCCCCTTTATTTCTCGGATAATGGGTTTTCTGTGGACGGGAATACCTAGTTCCTTCTCGAAGTAATCAAACATCCACATATCATGGTTGCCAATAAAGAAATCAATGGGAATTCCCATATCACGCAACTCCAAGAATTTGGCTTGTAGCCGAATAAACCCCTTAGGTACAACATGCCTGTACTCGAACCAAAAATCGAAAATATCCCCTACGATATAGATGTGCTCCGCATCCTGCTTGATTTCATCCAACCATCGGCAAATGCGTTTTTCCCTTTCCTTGCTTGAATCACCGTCAACATCAGCACCCAAGTGAAAATCGGAAGCAAAATAAACCTTACCCATCCCTTGGGTTTAGACCTTTTCCATGACTGTTCCGCAGGAATCGCAGGTGCGTAACTCCTCGGAATTCATAAAGGCATTCATAACAGGCGGTAATTCCTTGACAATGTCTTTCATATTGAAAGTAGCCTCGTGTAATTTATGATCACAATTTTCGCAGAACCACATGAGTTTATCCACTTCCCCTTCCTTGCGGTAACGCTCAATGACTAAACCGATGGTATTGGCGGGACGCTGTGGTGAATGCGGAATTCTAGGAGGAAGCAAGAACATTTCCCCTTCACGGATATCAATGGTTTCGCGTTCACCTTCTTCATTGATGATTAAGAGTTGGATATCACCTTCTATTTGGTAGAACAATTCCTCTCCGTCCTCGAAGTGATAATCCTTTCTACCGTTAGGACCACCAACTACCATTACGATGTAATCCTCATTATCAAGATATACCTGTTTATTCCCAACGGGTGGTTTTAATAAGTGGCGATGTTCATCAACCCATTTTTGGAGACTAAAAGGCTTCCTGATTGGCATGGTAAGGAGTATGGATGGTTAGAAAATGTTTATACCGGTTGGTTTTCCGGGCAATCGGGGTAAATTTAAACAATTCATCCTTCAAACCAAGCAGTGCCGCAATATGGAATCATGGTTTTTTCCTATTACTCTATTACCCGGAATCGGTCTTTTTACGACGGCAAGCGCCAATCTTTCCCATGCGCTCAGCGCGGAAATTACCGTATTGATAGATAAAGGAAAAAAGGAGTATTACCCGATAATCGACAAAAAGGTAAAACAGCTTAAGCGGCTTTCGATAGCATTAATCCTGCTATTTATCAGTGCCTGTTGCTTTTGTGTATCCGGTCTTCTAGGAGGATTGGCATACCTTTCCTTTTTTCCGGGATGGATGGAATATGCCGTACTATTTATGGGTTTAATAGCTACCTTTTGCGCCTTCGGTATTCTTATCGTTTACGCCTCAATGGCGGTTGGTATCAAGGAGGAACAATTTAAAATCAGCCGTGATTTAACCCAATAACTTCCGCTTCTGTTCTTGGAATTGTTCCTCGGACAAAATGCCTTGGTTTTTTAAGTCCTCCAACTGCTTAATACGGATTTGGATTCCTTCAGGGATCTCAGGCTTTGGTGCCGGCGCATCAAAATCATCATCGAACAACTCGTTGAAAATGTCCTTCGCCGTCGTTTTCATTTGATCCGAAACTTGATCCTCGGTCAAGAGGATTTCCTCCTTTTCGCCCTGCTTATCTAATTGATCCAATAAATCATTGGCATTATCATCCAGTAAATTCTCTTTTGGCGCATTCAACTGAGGCGTTTCGGAAGTTTCGGCTTTCGGTAAGCGGTAACCGTTTTTCGCAAAATCCTCGAATTCATCATGCGCTCTTAAAAAGGCGAGAGAATCATGCTTGTGGATGCGGTTGAAATCCGCGAAGCCGTTTTGTACCGCTTGATCCAAGTGATACAATGATTTTTGAATGTCCTCCATCACGGAATAGCAACAACCTAAGTTAAAGTGAACCGCCTTGTCCTTAGAATCAATTTTCAATGCCTTCTTGAACGCCTTCAATGCTCCTTCAAAATCATACTCCCTGAATTTCTTCACGCCACTAGCCTTAAAAGGATTGGGAATTCCGGTAGGCTTTTTGGCGGGAGTCGGTCTTTTCACCGGTTGTTTTACGGGACGTTGCTGCCTTTGCGGTGCTTGTTGGCGAGGTGGCTGCTGTTGTCTAGGCTGTTGAACCGGACTAGGACTATCCCTCAAAACATCAAATTGCCTGTTTTGTACTTGGGGATTTGGCGCTTGATTATAAGCTTGTCGGGTTTGATAATTCAGGTGCCCGTTGTACTTGATGTCAAACGACCTGTCATCCATGGTCCAAAAAACGATGGCTTCTATGATATTTACCAAGTAAAAAGCACCGCAGGTAAATATCGTTAGGAAAATATATAAAACACCTAAGCCGATTTGATTCAAGTAAAAACGGTGAACACCGAATCCACCAACAAGGAAAGCCAAAAGGCCGGCTATATTTTTATCTTTCTTATCCATCGTGAAAGGAAAAGTCTTGGTTCTCGCGAAAAATTACAACATGAAAATAAATGATAAAACCCCGAATCTTCGTCTAATTTATACGGACAGCCCATTTTTAGATACGAACGCGCCTCCTTCATAAATTCTACAAGTCAAAACCGATACATCATCCGGGTAAGGTAAATCCCCTTTAAAGGAGGTAATTTCCTTCGTCAATTTACCATTCAGTTCCTCCGCCGATAATCCGGCGTTCTTCAAGGCAAACTTTTGAAGGGATTCCTCATCGAAGAAAATTCCCGCCTCATTCCTGATATCCGTTAAGCCATCCGTGTATAAGATAATGGTAGCGTCTCCTTTAATATTGATTTCCCCAACTTCAATCTTGGTAATATCATCAAAAGCACCCAAAATGGTACAGCCTTTATCCAAGCGGAATAATTCACCTCCGTTAACCATAACCGGAATATTATGCCCGGCATTCACGTAGATAAGATCACCGGTTTCCGTATTGTACTCACCAATAAAGAAAGTGATAAATTTTTCGCCTTTTGCCGCGTCAAGGATGCTTCGATTTAGTTCCTTGATAAAAGGAATGGCGGAAATACGCTTATTGATCAAACTCCTGACGGTTGCCTGGATATTCGCCATCAACAATGCGGCAGCAGCTCCTTTGCCGGAAACGTCCGCTATACAAAAAGCAAAACGGGGATCATCGTAATCGATAAAATCGAAATAATCACCACCAATAGTGGAGTGGGGTTGGTAAATGCTTGCCAACTCATAACGCTCGTTCTTGGGCAAGGTGCTTGGGATAAGCATCTTCTGCATTTCCCCGGCGAGTTCCATCTCGCGCTTGGTTTTTTCTTGGTGGATTTGCTGCTTGAACAATCGCTTGTTCTCGATGGCTACCGCGATGATATTGGTAATGGTGGTGATAAAGGACACTTTATCGTAGACCTCGTCATCATCCTCAAAACCGCCAATGAAAGTATAAGCAATCGGGACCTCCTTGTGCCTAACCGGAACCACTACGTCAAACTGGCTGATTAGCGGATCTTCTTCCTCGGTGAGATTATGGAGACGGGTATATGATTTCAACCGGTCGCCAATATCTTGATTCAACAATTCATCCGATATACCGATGGATGAAGGGCAACACCATTTACCGTCCTCCTCACGAATGTACAATGCCATCTTTTTGATACCCATCTCCCAACTCAAGAAAGAGTTGTACATATTGAATAAATCAGCGGCAGGAAGATTATTATTAATCGCCTGCGTAATATTCAATAGCCTATTGATCTGAAGCTGCTTCAGGGTCAATTCCCGCTCAAGCAGTTCAAAATTGGAAAGACTTTTCTTTATGTCCGAAAAATCAGGCATATTCCGGAAGGTATCAGTGTCGGATTTTAATGGGGGTAAACAAACCCTTTAATAATTAACAAGAGCCGGATGAATTCCGTTTTAAACATAGACAAAAAAACGGAAATCGATGATATAGCCGGATGAATAATTGTGTCAATAAAATGTTATAGTCCGCTTACAGTTTCACGTCCAAGGCATCCCTTAAACCATTCCCTAATAAATTAAAGGCTAATACTAAGGACATTACGGCTAAGGCCGGGCTTAAAGCCAGCAACGGTTTTCCGGAAATGGCGTAGCCATAATTTTCGTTCAACATCGTTCCCCAAGAAGGAGTAGGAGGCATAACGCCAAATCCTAGATAACTTAATCCGGCCTCCAAGAGAATTGCCGTAGCGAAATTAGCTGCCGCGATAACCATAACCGGACCAAGGACATTAGGTAAAATATGCCGGAATAATATCCGGAAGGTCCCGAAACCGAATGCCTGTGCCGCTTCAACATAGGGCATTTCCTTGACGGATAATATCTGCCCCCTAACAATCCTTGCCACGTCTACCCACATGGTTAAACCAACGGCGATGAAAATAATCCCTACGCCCCGCCCAAAGGCAAGGACGATGGCAAAGACCAAAAGCAAGGTCGGAACCGACCAAACCGTATTGATCAAGAACATGATGGCATCATCCGCTCTTCCTCCGAAATACCCTGCTAAGGAACCTAGGAATATTCCTATGACCAAGGAAATGATAACAGCAATTAAACCCACGGCAAGACTAATTCTCGTCCCTAGAATCAAGCGACTTAAATTATCCCGGCCGAAGGTATCCGTTCCCAAAAGGAAGCGCTTATTGCGTATGTTTTCAAGGACAAGTTGCCGCTCTATGTGTTCGCCTTGGACTTGGCACTTATCCTTGGGCAAGACATCACATTTATCCAAGGAAAGAACATCCCCTCCCTTGAGGCTCGCCACGATCGTATCCCCTTTAACCTTGTAGGAATCCAAGGGATAATACTTGTGTTTAGGAGTTCTCCCCCGGAATAGAATTTTTAGGAAATTGTCGTTTGCGGAAACATCATTCGGCACCAATAAGACCTTGGTGGAAAAACCGGGATTCTCCAGTTTAATCCTAAGCATTTGGTTATCCGCGTCCGTGGTATTATCCGGTGCTATGGCATATCCGAAAATCGCTATAAAGGAAACAAGAAGTATCCAGCCCAAGCCAAACATTGCCGGGATGTTTCGCCTTAGGCGCTTCCACGATTCCCTGATGGGACTATTTTCCGGAATCCACTTCACCATGTGAAGATATAAGATTGATGAAGTAGGACTTCAAATCCTTCTTTACTTTTTAAAACCCGCAATCAAAATTGGCGTCTATCGAGTGGACTTGGCTTTCCAAATTGTTCTGGACACTTGTTTGAACATTGGAGAATAAATCATATCCCGTTGCGGCTTCAATGGCATCCACGGTTGTCAAGAACGAGGAATCATCCCAATCCAAATCACCCACTGCATCATTGTTCAAAATATTGATGGCTATGATTTCGCTATTGGAATCGATAAAATCCAAATCATTCCCTTCGCCCCTTGGAATGGCAATGGCTACTTTCCACACATTGGAAGGCACCCAAACATTTCCTTCATCCACGGTTTCACGGTAACCGAAAAAGCCGGTGCCACCCTGACCGTATTGTCCCATAATCACGTACAATTCCTTGTCCTGACCGGCAAGGTAACGCAGGTATTTTTCCCAACAAGCCCAAGGACCTTGATTATTGCCCGGTGCTTGGGGAATCATATTCGTCATGAAGAACGTCCTAGAATTAGTAGCGTCGGAACAAAGGCGATCCGCGGAAGGGCAGCAGTGCCCACGGTCAAAACCGGAGCCGGAATACGCATCATCATCCACCGCGTAGAAACTTGATGGTAAAAACGGGTTGGGACGGAAATCATCCTGACGGTTCCCATCGCCGGTAAACCAATCCGTGCTTAGGTGCCAGGATACCCAATTAGGTATTCCTTTTGAGTTATTATAGGAAATGGTGTACTCATCCATTTCTATGAGATAATTATCCGGATTATTCTCGTCAGCGGTGGCATTGCTTGGATTTCCCATCAAGAGATTAAGTGGACGCAAGTCGCCCGTAGGACAACCATCGTTATCAACAATCTCACTCACCGGATCCTCGCAGGCGGAGAAAAGGAAAATCAAGGAAAAAACAGCAAGGGAAAGTAATCCTGACTTTTTCATAAAAGCATGTGGTTTTGTGTTCTATCGGTAAATGTAATAAGAGCATGAATAAATTTTAGCAATTATTCAAGGTTAAGAAAAAGTCAATCCGAGTCAAAAAACAAGGGATTTTGTCTAGAGGTACTAATTTCAAGAACCTCTCAACGGTAAAACACGGTCCATGAAGTTTCTATTTTTTCTTCCCATACTGTTTTCCTTTTTTATTCCTTCCCAAAAGGAACCACAGGAACCTTTACTACTTCACCAATTCAATGTCTCTCCCCAAGGGGAAATGGGGCAGTGCAATGGCGGATTTTACGGAATAGATACCGCACCCTTCGGGGCTTGGAGCAAGGAAATAAGAATTGATACCGATAACCGTCCGGGAGGTTGTTTCCAACGGTTTTCAATTTTCGACCCTGACCACAGGTTGAAGGGGTTGGAGTTAGGCGTCGAAGTATTATCCGATAACGGACAATGTAAGGACTTTGGTTCTTCCTATAAAAGAGTGCCCTTCTCCCATTCTTTCGAGAACTTAATTTGGAGTGATCCCATCATGATTGATACGGATGATACACCGGGTAGCTGTATTCTTGAGTTTTCCGTTCACGGAAGATCGGATATCGTTCTGGAAACGGAATTCAGGGCGGATGACCGGAACGGTCAATGTCTGAACACAGGAAAAAAAGCCGCTTGGCTTAACCATCCTTTCCGCATAGAGATTGATGCGGATAGCCGTCCGGGAGGATGTAGACAAAGATTTCGGTTAAGGGAAGCGTATTAAATCGATAAAAAACCATAACATCGGTGCATGGCTAATGAAAAGTGGAAAATCAGCATCGATACCGGCGGAACATTCACGGATTGTATCGCTACTACACCCGATGGGCGAAAGCTTAGGACAAAAGTCTTGAGTTCGGGTGAATTGAAGGGCGTTCTTACCCGAAAAAACGGGCAATGGTTCGAAGCCGACTTCGATTATCAACCTTCCAAAGATATTTTCAAGGAATATTCCATGATTATCAAGGGAAGAACCTACGGGGTGCGGGATTTTGATAAGCCCGGGTCCTTCCTCTTATTCCCCGTTCCTAAAAATCTTGAATTCCCGGTTGCTTTTAGCCTTACGGCAAAGGAGGAAGCTCCTATTTTGGGCGCAAGAATCCTTACGGAAACTCCGTTAGGGAAAGATTTTCCGGATATGGAATTCCGCCTTGGAACCACCAAGGGGACGAATGCCCTCCTAACGCTCTCAGGTGCCAAAACTTTACTGATCACGACCAAAGGGTTCAAGGACTTACCCTATATAGGAACCCAACAACGCCCCAATCTTTTCCAACTTGACATTCCTGAACCGGAACTTCTGCATTCCGCTTATATTGAAGTAGATGAACGAATTTCCGCACAAGGGGAAATCCTCCGGGCTTTATCAAATGCGGAACTAGACCGGATAGTAGAAGTGGCTAAAAACTCAGGTTGCAACTCTATTGCTATCGCCCTGTTGAACGCTTATATCAATCCGATTCACGAGACTAAAATCGCGGAACGACTAAAATCGGAACATTTCGAATACGTTTCCGTCTCGTCTCAACTACATCCATTTATCCACTTGCTCCCTAGAATGCGGACAAGCATTATCAATGCCTACTTGGAGCCCGTGATGAAGGATTATTTGAATCATATCCAATCCTCCATCCCCGGGCTTTCCGTTATGGGTAGCGCTGCGGGCTTGATGGATGCGAATACTTTCAAACCCAAGGACGGACTACTGTCCGGCCCGGCAGGCGGGGTTTTGGGCGCGGCAAAAGTGGCGGAGGCTTACGGCTTCAATAAGGTACTGACCCTAGACATGGGCGGAACCAGCACGGACGTAGCGCGTTTCGACGGAAAACCGGATTTCAGATACTCCACTAAAATCGGGAAGCAGGAGGTAGCGGTCCCTACCGTGGATATAGAAACGGTAGCTGCAGGCGGTGGCTCCTTGTGTTATTTCGATGGTCATAAACTCTGCGTAGGTCCCGAGAGCGCAGGAGCTTCGCCCGGTCCGGCTTGTTATGGCGCAGGGGGAGGCCTTACTATCACGGACGTGAATCTACTCCTAGGGAAATTGAACCCTGAAGGGTTTCGAATTCCTATTTTTAAGGATAAGGCGGAAGCCGCATTGGAAAAAATCCAACTCGACATTCTTAAAAAAACGGAGGAGGTCTATTCCAAAACTGAACTTTTAAAAGGCTTCGAGGAAATAGCGGATGAAAAAATGGCCGCCGCTATCCGTAAAATCTCCTTATCCAAAGGATTTGATCCTTCCAATTACAAACTACTTGCTTTTGGCGGAGCGGGAGGATTACACATTTGCAGCATCGCGGAGCTTTTACATATCGATACTGTTATAGCCCCTTTTGAGGGAGGAATACTATCCGCCGTAGGCATTCATGGCGCGGAAACGGAATGCTGGGCATCTAAACAGGTATTAAAAGAATGGGATAATAAAGATGATATTTCATCCATTTTCATCGAATTAAAAAAAGAGGCTTTATTGCAATTAAAAAACAAAGGAATTAGCGACAATCTTATTGCAATAAAAAATCGTTTTATTTATTTACGATTAAAAGGTCAAAATCATTCTTTGGAATTTGATTGTACCGAAAATAATATTTTTAATTTACCGGATTTATTTAAAATAAATTACGAAAAACTCTTCGGCTATTTCCCTGAAAACCCTACAATAGAAATTGAAAGTATTAAGGTAGTCGGAACTTCACTTTTTAATAAAAAAGAAAAGGTTTACTCCATTAATAATACCACCTATGATAGCATTCAAGGAAACGGGAAATTCTTGAAGTGGAAAAACCTATACGAAGGAACGGAAGTGCTTGGTCCTGCCGTAATTTCAAATGAATTCGGGACGCTCTACGTCAAGGAAGGATGGGCGGCACAAGCTACCGAGAAAAAGGATATCATCCTTAGAAAAACCCAAGAAGCACAAGGAGAGAAATCGCATAAAAAAGCCATTGAATCCGAGCTGTTTACCAACCGTTTCATGGCAATTGCCGAAAACACCGGACTGCAACTTCAACGAACCGCTTTTTCCGTAAACATCAAGGAGCGCTTGGACTTTTCCTGCGCCGTGCTTGACGCCAACGCCGAGTTACTCGCAAATGCTCCGCATATCCCTGTTCATTTAGGTTCTCTAGGAGTTTGTGCTAGATTAATCCTAGCCGATTTCCCCTTGGAAGAAGGGGATGTCATAATTACCAACCACCCTAAATACGGTGGCTCCCATTTACCTGATGTTACACTTATAAAAGCCGCTTTTAGTGATAATGGAGAATTAATCGGTTATTTAATCAATCGGGCGCATCATGCGGAAATCGGAGGAAAACGGCCGGGTTCCATGCCTCCGGACGCCCAGAACCTTGAAGAAGAAGGCGTGGTCATCAGTCCTACGTATTTAGTAAAAAACGGTGAACCGAATTGGGAAAAAATCAAGGATATTTTAATTCAAGCAAAATACCCTACAAGAGCCCTATCGGAGAATATTGCGGATATTAATGCGGCATTATCTTCCTTGAAATCCGGGGAGGAAGCACTTAAAAAATTGGTGCGAGAAAATGGTTTGGATAAAGTTCATTTTTACATGAATGAACTCAAGGAGCGCGCGACTTTAGAATTGCAAAAATCCATTCAACCTTATTGCAATAAAAAACTTTCCGCAACGGAATTTTTGGACGATAATCATCAAATAAAAATTCAGGTAGAAATTAATTCGAAAGGAGATATTCATATTGATTTTTCAGATTCATCCAAAGTTCATCCAAGGAACTTAAATGCCAATCCTTCTATCGTAAATAGCGTGGTGATTTACGTGCTTCGTTTAATTTGTAATAATCCAAGAATCCCCTTGAACGAGGGCTTAATGAAAAACGTAAAAATCACTTTACCAAAAAATAGTTTTATCTCCCCTGATTTTAGTGACGACCCTGAAAAATGCCCGGCGGTGGTTGGCGGAAATACGGAGGTCAGCCAACGGATGACGGACACCCTACTAAAAGCCTTCGGTTTATCCGCTTGCTCCCAAGGAACCATGAATAATTTCTTATTCGGGAATGAGCACTTCGGTTATTACGAGACCATTGGCGGCGGTACGGGTGCAGGAAAAGGTTTCCACGGCAGATCCGCCGTTCATCAACATATGACCAATACAAAAATCACGGATCCGGAGGAAATGGAATTTCGTTACCCGGTACGTTTACATGAATTCTCCATCAGGAAAGGTTCCGGCGGCAAAGGCAATTTTAATGGTGGCGACGGCATAATCCGCGAAGTAGAATTCCTAGAGGACATGGATATTACGGTCATTACCCAACATCGTATCCAAACGCCTTACGGTTTATTGGGCGGTAAGCCCGGGATGGTGGGTATGCAAAGCATTATCCGGAAAAACGGGAAAATAGAACCCTTGGAACACGTGGATAAAACCCGTGTTCACGCAGGGGATAGGATTAGAATTGAAACGCCGGGTGGTGGCGGTTATTCACAATCCGAGCAGGTACCGTAAAAAATCAAAGAGTGGGATTCAATCTTGAATTTATAATGCTCTCCTACCAAATCACGGATGGATTGGATGCGCGGGTCGCAAAATTCAAGGATTTTATTGCAGCTACTACACACCAAGTGATCATGTTGGCGGTAGCTGTGGGATTTCTCGTAATAAGAAAGATTTTGCCCGAAATGGTGCTTGCGGATCAAGTCGCATTCCGCTAGGATATCCAAGGTATTGTAGACGGTAGCGCGGCTCACCTTGAAATTTTTGGTCTTCATGTCAATGTAGAGCTGCTCCGCGTCGAAGTGATCGTTACGGGTATAGATTTCTTCCAGAAGGGCAAAGCGTTCCGGTGTCTTCCGAAGCTTTTTCTCCTCCAAAAACTTAGCGAAAATATCTTTCACTTCCTGTACCGTATCGTTGACCTGATTTTCGTTCATCGCAATACCTTATTTGGACTTGGTACAAAGATAAACAAAAAGGAGTGGGCTAGGGTTTCATGATGCCATCAGCGTT
>JAHDDF010000553.1 GCA_020629475.1 Saprospiraceae bacterium | reverse complement strand
ACGGTTCCGCCGGTAAGGATAGCGATATCCTGAAGCATCGCTTTACGGCGGTCACCGAAGCCCGGTGCCTTAACCGCAACGATTTTCAATTGCGCACGCAAACGGTTTACCACCAATACGCCCAATGCTTGGGAATCCACGTCCTCGGCGATGATCAACAACGGACGACCCGCTTGAACCGCCTTCTCCAAAATAGGAACGATGTCCTGCATGTTGGAGATCTTCTTGTCGTGGATCAACAATAAAGGATTCTCGTATTCCGCGGTCATGTTCTCCGTGTTGGTCACGAAGTAAGGGGAAAGGTATCCACGGTCAAATTGCATACCGATTACCTCATCCACGTAAGTGTCGGTTCCTTTGGCTTCCTCAACGGTGATAACACCGTCCTTGGTTACGCGCTTCATCGCGTCAGCGATAAGGGTTCCGATTTCGTCGTCGTTGTTAGCGGAGATAGCAGCTACCTGCTTGATTTTGTCAAAGTCATCACCGATTACCTCGGACATATCCTTCAACTCGGCGATAGCTGCTGCTACTGCCTTGTCGATACCTCTTTTCAAGTCCATTGGGTTGGCACCTGCGGCAACGTTCTTCATACCTTCGGTTACCATCGCTTGTGCAAGAACGGTAGCGGTAGTGGTTCCGTCACCCGCGATATCAGCGGTTTTGGAAGCTACTTCCTTTACCATTTGCGCACCCATGTTCTCTACGGGATCCTCCAATTCAACTTCCTTGGCAACGGTTACACCGTCCTTGGTGATTTGAGGGGCGCCGAAGCTTTTCTGGATAACTACGTTACGTCCTTTAGGGCCTAGGGTTACTTTCACGGCATTCGCCAATGCGTCAACCCCGGATTTCAATGCCTCACGGGCATCGGTATTAAAGCTAATCTCTTTAGCCATTTTGAGTTTTGATTTTACGATTTAGAAAATGAAATAGGGTGGGGCTTATCCCAAAACGACAAGGATGTCGTCCTCTCTCATGATGAGGTAATCATTGCCCTCATATCTCAATTCCTGTCCGGCATACTTACCGTACAATACGATATCCCCTTTCTTCACGGTCATCTTGTTCTTGTCCTTTCCGGGACCAACGGCGATAACCTCACCACGCTGTGGCTTTTCCTTCGCGGTGTCGGGAACGATGATTCCTCCTGCCGTTTTTTCTTCAGCCGGAGCCGGTTTCACGACCACGCGGTCACTAATCGGTTTCATTTTCATGGTTCGAATGTATTTATGATTTTCGTTTTAATAGAGTAATTCCTCTCTTGATACTACAGTCTTATCATTGATTGTGCCAAGGGGTTTTTTATGCCAATTTTGCAGGAAAGACTGACAGTATGTTTTGGGTTTGTGACAAAAAGGAAAAACCCGCTCCTTACGGAAGCGGGTTCTTCGGTTATTGCTGTTTCAATTTCTTGCTAGATGAAGTAGTTCGCTACTACGCAAAGTACCATTAAGGCAA
This sequence comes from Saprospiraceae bacterium, assembly GCA_020629475.1. Taxonomy (GTDB): domain Bacteria; phylum Bacteroidota; class Bacteroidia; order Chitinophagales; family Saprospiraceae; genus JAHDCE01. Next base: position 931 of record JAHDDF010000553.1, on the reverse strand, counting down.
TGGCAAGGTACCAAGTTAACTTTACGATATAGTCAGCGGATTTTGCCGCTCCGAACATTTGGTTGGCACTTCCGCCACCAAAGGTGGAATCCAATCCTCCTCCTTTCGGGTTCTGGATTAATACGGCTCCCATTAGAAGGAAGCAAACAAGTGCGATGGCGATGGTAATAAGTGTAATTCCCATGATATCTGTCTACAACTGTTTTTTTATCTTTTTTATTTCGGCTGCAAAGTAAACGCTTTTTTCCGGAAATTTCAATTTCAGACGGTTATACATGCTTAAAGCTTTCTTGTATTTACCCTGAATCACGAGGATTTTTGCTAAAGTCTCGGAAATTATCTCCTCATTTTCCTTTAAGGAATCATCCGCAAGCTGGAAAACGTAGTGCTTCCTACCACGGATTTCTTCGGTTTTCTTTTTCCGTTTTGACTTCCTTTTGGCTTCCAGAACCTTCTTCAGGCTTTTCCCTTCCACCATTTTTTCCTTCTTATCCTTGGATTTTTCGGGTTTACGTTTCTTTTTCTTCTTTTGGGTTAAAAGGGCAAGCATTTCCTCGTCCTTTTCTTCCTCGGATTCTACCGTTTTTTCCTTCAAGGATTCAGTAGACTGTAATTCCGTTGCTTTCTTAACCTTAACTTCTGGTTTTCCCGAATAATGGGAAAGCCATGCGGCAAAGGTCATTTTTCCGCTTAGAGGCGTAGCCGGGGCGGCTTCAATGACCTCCGGTTCCTCTAGTTCATTATCGGGTATCCTGGTCTTTTCACCAATGTCGTTTTCCTTGGATTCCTCCTTGGATTCAGGTACTTCTATTTCAGGGAATAAATCAGAAAGGGTTTCTAGTTCTCCGTCTTCCTCCTCATCAAATGGTTCTTCCCCAATTTCCGCTTCTATTGATTCCAAGAGAACGGCAGGCTCATCCTTGTCTTCTTC
>JAHDDF010000552.1 GCA_020629475.1 Saprospiraceae bacterium | reverse complement strand
ACACCTATCCCTTTCGTTTTGATGTTACCTGACAAGATTAACCCGCCTTTAACGGCATAATTGATTTTTTAGCGTTAAAAACGCCTATTTTTGAGGGGTTTATACGCTTATTTTAATTATCCATAGACAAATTTTCCTGTCTATGGGATTGTTTCGGACTAATACCTAGCCGCCATGCGGTCAACTTTGAAATGGTATTAGAAAAAAAATTTTATTTCGGTTCCCCGATTAAGCTCTACGCTCCCGCCGACCTCTCCAAAAAATGGTTTATCTACTTCTATTCACCCACGGGAAAAAGGATCCGGAAATACGGTGATATCAATACCGCTTCCACCTACGAGAGCCGACTGGCTATTGCCATCAGTCTTGCGGAAACCTTCGAAAACTCGGAGGTAAAACTTGACTCCCATTCTTTACTACTAGAAGCGGAAAAAGCGACCAAGGGTAGGTCGAAGTCAACAAGAAGGGTTTACAGGTGTGCTTGTCAAAAACTCGTTACTTATTTAGCAGGACGGGACATGACCCATGATCTACTGTCCACGTTCTCGGACCATCTAAAAGACACGGTTCATCCTACAACTAGGAATACATACTTACGAGTAATAAAATTGGTGTTGAATAGAGCCGGGAGGGGAGAGGTCGTTCCTAAAGGTTGGGAATTCCAGAAGAGTACCAAAACCCCTGCAAAATACTTCCAACGCCACCAGATTAAATTTCTAAAGGAGGTTATCCTAAACAAAAGCCCGGAGCTTTGGCTCATGGTGGAACTGATGTATTATTGTTTTATTAGACCGCATGAGGCAGTAAGACTAAAAGTAGATGATATTCTCTTTGACGATCGGAAAATTTTCATCTCAAAGAAAATCGGGAAAACGAATAAGGACAGATATCCGGTTATCCCGAAACCCTTTTTGGAAAGCCTTGAAAAATTCAAAACCTACCATCCCAATGAATATCTATTCCCTTCTAAACACTACAATAGAACGCACCAAACCAAGAACTCACTAAGGAAAAGACATCGGGAAATTTTAGAGGAAATCGGATTTGATGTTTCAAGGTACAAGCTCTACTCATGGAGGCATACGGGAGCTGTCCAATTTATCAAGGCAGGTGGAAAACCAAAACATTTACAACTTCAAATGGGACACGCTACCCTTGAGCAAACCGACCAATATTTACGACAAATGGGAATCCAAGACTTGGGAGAGCTTTCCGAGATTTTCCCGGAATTATAGGTTTACCGGTGACATTTTCCGTAACTGACTGGTAAATAAATATTTATCCGTCACTCCATTAACGCGGATTAACCGGAAGTAACAAGTGACAGTATTGATAATGAGCCGTTTAAGTGTCACTCGTAGACAGCATTGTCACCAATAAAAAAGCCATTCCTGTCTACGGAACGGCTTTAACGGAACAAATATGACTCCCTACTAAGGCATGGCTTTCCTAATGGATGCCATGAGCTTGTCCATCGTGGGAACCAGTTTCTTTAGTTCGGCATCATTGAGGTAAACGAAGGAGACATACTTGGACTTGGAAAGGAAAACATTCCCCATTTTCCTCCGCTTTAGCTTATAGGCAACGTACTGTTCAAAGAATCGGGCGAACAGCTCGTTTCGGCGGATCCAATAATCGCTATTCATGCCCCTTTTCTTGAGTTGCTCCAAGAGGTTCTTGTAATAGCGGGAATGCTTGCCCTCGGATTGCCAAATGATTTTATTCAAGAGCAATTCCATTAGCCCCCTTGCGTCCTTACGCTTGATGAGCGTATCGTCAGGGCGGGTGCGTGTACTTCTTCCTTGGCTAAGGGCGTAATGCCCTGTACTCTTTACCAAGTAACCACCCACGAAGTAATCCAAGGCGTGACCGTATTCGTGAGCAAAGGAACCGATACCACCCGCGAAAAGCTTCCTTTCGATGATGGGTGTCCGCTTGAGGATGCGCCCGTACTTCAAAGCCTTGACGGCGGGGTCGTCCGGGTAGCGAGTCAAGTTAATGGCGTAGGTATGCGGCTCGAAGTGGGCAAGGGCTCCTGACCTTCCCCGTGCCCCGAAGGCAATGCCGAGTTTCCCGTAAAGCCCCAAGGATTTGTTCTTCAATCCCAGAACCGTTTTAAGATCATACAATGCGATACCGAGCGCCGCTGTATAATTGAAACGGTCCTCTTGGGAAACCCAATTCCCGTATTGGATGCCGCGTAGACCATAATGCTTTACGAGGAATTCCGGATTGAAAAAGATGTAATTCTTGGGCATGGGTTTCCCGCTCCTCCACTTCTCGAAGTATTTCAAGATGGGATACCTCCTGTAATGGGCATCCATGCGGCTGCTTGAGGGGATGCTCCCTACGTCCTCGTATTTCCTTACGTTCGTCATGGATGCCATATAAGCCTCCTTC
>JAHDDF010000062.1 GCA_020629475.1 Saprospiraceae bacterium | reverse complement strand
CGTAACGCAACGAACATCGATTTTCTTTTTCCAGCCCCGGAAACGCTAATCATTATCAGCGTTTATTCCCAAAGCGGTCGCAAAAGTAGAACCCTTTTTATTACCATCCAAACTTTGTAGGAAATTATTTTAAAATAATTTTTTACCCAGATTTTCAGGAAGGAATTCATCTGCCCTTTCTTAAAAAGGCGGACTGCAAAGATACGGTAAACCGGTTCGATTTTGCAAGAAAAATCCAGTAAAAAATCAAGAAAAAGAAAGGTAAAACTACAAGACGTTGGGCTACAGGTTTTTCCGGTTTATTTCGGTTAAAATCTACCTAAAAACCGTTCATACAACTCCACTACTAAAAACAGCAAGAGCAAGGAATAGACGGAATCATCAAATGGAACGGATAGAATTCTCCATCCCGAAAATTCTTCCGGATTATACATTACCAGAGGTTCTTGCATATAACCGCCCGTCAGAATCCCATCGACCATCATAAAAGGAATCCAACTGATTAAATATGCCGTATAAAAACGGGATTGAATCTTTGGGTTACCGAAAGCAAATTGGTACAGTAAAAACGCTGTCGCCAATAAAGCGGTTCCCATTGTATACATATCGCCCCAATGGACTAAGCCATAAACAAGAAGAAAAAGAATCAATATTAAGGTAAACGGTTTCTCAATACCGTCAAAGGGGAATTTCTTAAAGTAACAATGAAGGCATTCATAGATAAAGACGCATGAGAACGGTACCGTTAAAAAAAAGAGCCACTCCCCCGGCGGCAATCCAAACAAAGCTAATTCCTCCCTATGGTAAGCCGGGTTAAACCCCCAAACGCCTTGTTCCGTAAAATAAATATCCCAAACGATGAACCCCGCCCCCACTAAAACAATAGCGGGGAATAAGGCCTTCCATTTTTTATAATAACCTACTTTTTGATCAAAGGAAAGAAGAAGAGGTCCAAGTATGGTTGCCGCATTGATTAATAAATACAGGTTGCGGCTCTCGAACCAAGCGATTTTCCTCGGCGCATAAACATCCTTAATAAATGGCGCGACCGTTACCGTATCCACAAACCAAAACACCAGCACACCGAAGAGCAGGAATAAAGAGGAAATTAAAAACGGCAATTTCTCTCCTGTAGATTTCATTTGCGCCGTAAGGGAAGCGGACCGGTAGAAATTATCCTGATTCGTGGTCATAGCATATTAAATGATGACTTTAGGGCTGAACTGAACAACAAATACATTTTACGCCCATCATTTACGCGGATTCTTTCTTGTTTCACAAGGGCAACATTAGCGGCACGGATTTTCTCGAACAATTTCACGTAATAAATATACGCGAGGTAAACCCCGAACTTAGCACCTTTGGGAAGTCTGACAATTCCTTCATATGCCGCATCGAAGTCCGCCTTGATATCCGCCTCGATCCTATTTTTTTGGTCCATATCAAAAGCATTGAAATCCACGCCGGGGAAGTATACCCTACCCCGTTCATCAAAATCGCTTTTCATATCCCTTAGGAAATTAATTTTTTGAAAGGCGGAACCTAATTTGCAAGCAGGTTCCTTCAGTTCTTGGTACAATTTTTCATTTCCCTCACAAAAAACCCTGAGACACATTAATCCTACTACTTCCGCGGAGCCGTATATGTACTCATGGTATAAGGAATCGTTGTAACGGTCAAAATGCAAATCCATTTCCATGCTCTTCAGGAAAGCATCAATTAACTCCCTTTCAATCTTGTAATCCCTAACGACCTCCTGAAAGGCATGCAGGACGGGGTTGAGGCTGATCTGTCCGTCTATCGCCTCGTAACAATCCTTCTTGAACTTTTCCAATAACTCCGCCTTGGGTTTATCATGAAAAGTATCCACGATTTCATCGGCGAACCTTACGAAGCCGTAAATGGCATAGATGGGAGCCCTGAATTTCTTATCAAAAACCCGGATCCCCATAGAGAAGGAGGTACTATATCTTTGGGTAATCAATTTACTGCATTCCATGCAGGTATCGTCATACAATTGTTTCATGATTCTTAATTTCCGGTGTTATTCTTTCCGATCAAATCCGCTACGACCTTCCCCGAGATCAAAGAGGGCGGCACGCCGGGTCCCGGTGTGGTTAACTGACCGGCGTAGTAAAGATTCCCTACCTTTTTACTTTTCAATCTTGGTTTGAGAAAGGCGGTTTGGGTGAGGGTATTCGCAAGCCCGTATGCATTGCCTTTAAAGGCATGGTACCTCGATTTAAAATCAGAATGCGCGAAAGAACGTTTAAAAACTACGGCATCCCTAATACTTGTACCCATTCTTTCCTCCAAACGTTCCATTACCATATGGTAGTACTTTTCCCTCATTTCCTCGGAATCCTCCAAATCAGGCGCAAGAGGAATCAAGACAAAAAGGTTTTCACAACCTTCAGGGGCAACGGAACCATCCGTTACGCTTGGGGCACAAACATAAAACAAGGGGTCACTCGGCCAGGCGGGATTTTCATAAATCTCCTCCGCATGTAGCTTGAAATCGGCATCGAAAAAGAGGTTATGATGTTTCAATCCCGGAATTTTCTTATTTACACCAAGGTAAAAAAGCAAGGAGGAAGGTGCCATGGTCCTCTTATCCCAGTAACCCGGGGAATAATCACGCTTCGCCTCAGGCAACAGGTATTGCTCGATATGATTATAATCAGCGGCACCAACTATGATATCAGCCGTTTTTATCCCTTTCGAAGTGTGAAGATGCTTGACTTTACCGTTGGGGACTTCCATACCGATAACCTCGGTCCCGTACTCGAACTTCACGCCTACGGATTCAGCTACGGAAACCATTGCTTTTACGATTTCGTGCATGCCACCCATGGGATACCAAGTACCAAGCACCAAATCCGCGTAATTCATTAGGCTATACATGGCAGGCGTCTTCTCAGGGGTAGCCCCAAGGAAAAGAACCGGGAACTCAAGGAGTTGGATGAGTTTTTCGTTCTTGAACAATTGCTTGATGTGCGCGGAAACCCCGGAAAACATTTGAAGACGGAATAAGCTTTTTACAATCCTTAGATCCGCGAATTCCATGAGGGAGAGGCTGGGCTTATGGACGAACTCCCCCATTCCTACCTTGTATTTATACTCTGCTTCTTTCAGGAATTTTTCCAAATTTTCCGCACTACCGGGTTCGTACTCCTCAAACAATGCCTTGAGGTCATCCATCATGGCGGGAATACGCATTACGTCACCATCCGGAAAATAGATGGCGTAGGACGGATCCAAGCGGATGAGATCATAAAAATCAGAGGTTTTTTTGCCGAAATCAGCGAAAAAATCCTCGAAAACCTCAGGCATCCAATACCAACTCGGTCCCATATCAAATACGAAACCTTCATGCCGAAAAGTGGACGCCCGACCACCGGGTCCCTCGTTTTTCTCGAGTACGGTAACATCATAGCCTTTTTTAGCCAGATAAGCCGCTGAGGAAAGTCCGGCAAAACCGGAGCCGATAACCATTACTTTCTTTGACAATGCTATTTGTTTTTTATTGCTTGTTCCCGAACCCATTTACCCGGAAACGTTGGATTAACAGCAAGCTAGTAACATTGTTCATGCGTTGGGGATTCCCTAAGTATGAATAGGTGAATCCAAACAAAAAGAAATCCCTGCCCGAGAAATTCGGACAGGGATTCTTTATTTCTAAATAGCAGGGATTCTAATTACTTATCATCTCCTGTATTATCCTCGTCATTAAGTTGCTGCTTCAACTGAGCGAAAGCATCCATATCACCAAGAGTGGTACGCTCGATGGAGGAGTTGGATTTTTTCACCGCGTCCTTCACTTGCTTACGCTCCTTCTGGCGCTCCTTTCTCACCTCGTTATCGGCCTCCTTGCGGATGGTTTCCAAATAACGGCTGTGGGAAACAAGAATACGCTTGTCGTCCTTGTTGAAGTCGATTACCTTGAAAGTAAGGGTATCATCTACCTCAGCGTAGTTACCGTCCTCCTTCTTGATGTGGCGAAGTGGCGCGAACGCCTCCAAACCATAAGGTAATTGAACGATAGCTCCTTTATCGTCACGACGAACGATGGTAGCCTCGTGGAAGGAATTCTCAGGGAAGATGGTTTCGAAAGTATCCCATGGGTTTTCCTCAAGTTGCTTGTGGCCCAAGGACATCTTACGGCTTCCTTTATCGATTTCCAATACAACAACATCGATATCAGCACCTACTTTCGTAAACTCGGAAGGGTGAGAGTAACGCTTGGTCCATGAAAGGTCGGAAATGTGGATCATACCACCGATTCCTTCCTCCATTTCCACGAATACGCCGTAAGGGGTAAGGTTTTTCACTACACCCGTGTGGCGGCTCTCGTCCGGGAAACGAACCTCGATATCGGACCAAGGATCCTTGGTCATTTGCTTCAAGGAAAGAGACATTTTCTTGTCATCACGGTTGATGGTAACAATCTTAGCCTCGTGCTCCTGACCTACCTTGAAGTAGTCACGCGCGTTTACCGGCTGGTTGCTCCAAGTAACCTCGGAAACGTGGATAAGACCTTCCACACCCGGAGTTACCTCCAAGAATGCACCGTAATCCTCGATGTTTACAATCTTTCCTTTCACCACGGAACCTTCTTGGATATCCTCTCCAAGAACTTCCCATGGGTGAGGGTGAAGCTGCTTCAAACCAAGGGAGATACGCTTCTTGTTCTCGTCAAAGTCAAGAACAACGACGTCAATCTTCTGGTTAAGCTCCAATACTTCCCTTGGGTGGGAAATACGTCCCCAAGAAATATCGGTAATATAAAGAAGACCGTCAACACCACCCAAGTCAAGGAATGCACCGAAGTCCGTGATATTTTTAACCACACCTTCCAATACTTGCTCGCGCTCCAAACCGGCGATGATTTTCTCACGCTGCTCGGCAAGGTCGGATTCGATAAGTGCCTTGTGGGAAACTACGGCGTTCTTGATGGTCTCGTTGATCTTAACCACCTTGAAGTCCATGATTTTTCCTACGTAGGAATCGTAATCGATGATTGGCTTGATATCAATTTGGGAACCGGGAAGGAACGTCTCCAATCCTCCGCAATCCACGATAAGACCACCTTTGGTCTTACTTACTACGTGACCCTTGATTACCGTACCTTCAGTGTAGGAGTTACGGATATTATCCCAAGCAGTCAACAATTTTGCCTTACGGCGGGAAAGAATCAAGCGACCTTTTGCATCCTCTTGCTTCTCGACATAAACGTCAACGGAATCACCGATTTTCAAATCGGGGGTGTCACGGAACTCGGAAAGGGAAACTAGACCATCGGACTTGTACCCGATGTCAAGTACCACGTCACCGGAGTGTACAGCGGTAACTTTACCTTTAACTACCTCATTCTCGATTACGGAAGTAAGCGTAGCGTCATAAGTAGCGTAGTAGCTCTTGCGATCTTCCTCGGAATAGGCAACCGTGTTTTTCACACCGGAACCCCAATCGAAGTCATCGTGAGGGGTTTTCACCTCTTCTACAACTTCCTCGGCAGCGTCAACTACCTCTTCCTTGGCTTCCGCAACAACTTCAGCAGCTTCCTCTACTTTCTCCTCTACGGTTTCAACAACCTCTTCTTTTACTTCCTCTGCCGCCTCAACTACTTCCTCTACCTTCTCTTCAACGGTTTCCTTAACCTCTTCGATAGGATTTTCGTTTACCTCCTCAATGGGGTCTTTTTCGTCATCTAACATCATGTGGTTCGCTTTTTATTTTGGTGAAACAATAGGGCGGTAGAGACTTATGGACAAACCTAAACCATGCCTCTGCCCTTTTTCGGAGTGCAAAGATACGGGTATTAATTAAGAATTAATAGGGATGAGTAGAATTATTTACCGGACTCTTGTAGGAGAGTCTTTTGGATCACCTTCGGGGGCTAAGTCAGCCCTTTACGAGGAAAACAAGCGGGTACACTATCCCGCAGTCAAGGAGGAAAGGTAAGTAATGGCTTTACTTGTTTTCTCCAACATCAAATTGAACTGGTACCTAGGCAATTCAATATCGGATTTCAAGGTTTGCTCCGCACCTGAAAACAAGACGGATGAAGAAGGCATCCCGATTACGGAAAACTTACCTACCATTTTATGAATAATACTAATGACTTCCTTGTTGTTACCTTCCTCATACAATTTTGGAAGACCTTCGTTTGCTTGCCTAAACTGAACCTCTATGAGAGCCGCCATTTCCTTTAGCAGGTCGGCATCTCCCTCCGTAATCCCGAATAGGTATTCATGGTTAGGAACCTCCGGCTCAGAGGACTTGACCAAGTCCAACATCGCCTCGGCCTTGTCTTTGGATATGGGTTTGGAAAATATCCCTTTGGGCCGGTGCCCTAAGTCCAGCTCCCTTGGGGAATTACTGATCATTATGTAGGGGATGCCAAGGAATCTATGGTAATGCTCCATGAATTCATCCATTCCCAGTTTCATGTCGGTAAGGACAAAATCATAATCATTGACGAGTAAAAGTTCCGAGAGACTTTCAAAATCCTTGCTGACGGTAAATGTTTCTATGCCTAGGGCACGAAAGGTCATTGTAGCGAATTTCGCGTCGATTGGGTCGTCTTCAAGATATAGGATGTTCATAAGCACCGGCAAATAAAAAAAATTAGCCCCAATCCTCCAAGGAAAGGGAAAACTTTCGTTTATAGGCGCTTATGTTAATATTCCCTCGAGGGAATGCCGGATAAAGAATTTTGCTCGGGTAACAAAAGAATTACGAAAGTGCCCAAAACGAGCACCCATATTATTCAAAAGGCAAGAAAGAATCAAGCCTTTAAGAAGGTAGCATTAATTAAGTGTCCGAATTGGACTGCTTATTAATGCTACCTTCTTTGGAAAGTTCATAAATGCGATAATTTGGAATTCCCCCAATAATCCGTAATAATTTGGATCACGCTATTGTAGTCGGAATGGTCAAAAGGTTTTACCATATACCCCGCTACTTTATAGGCGGATGTGGAATCCACATCGGATTTATTACTGGAGGTCGTAAATACGATTACGGGAATCTTATTAAGATCGTGGTCATCGCTAATTATTTCCAAGAACTCAATACCGTTCATACGTGGCATATTGAGATCCAACAAAATAATGGATGGCAGATAAGATCTATTATCTTCCAGCCATTGAAGACCTTCCTCACCGTTCTTTTTGACAACGACATCCTGTTCCAAATTCAATTTCTTGAGCGTGGAAGAAAAGCGGAGTGCGTCTATCGGGTCATCCTCTAGGTATAGGATGTAGGATTTCTCGTTCATCAGTTCGGTTTTTGTACCATTTTTTTGTTGAGTGTCAACTCAAAGGTGGTGCCTACTCCGAGTTCAGAGGTAACGGTAACCTTTCCTTTATATAGCTCAACTACCTTGCTTACCAAAGCTAAACCGATACCGGTTTGCTTCCCCGAGGTATCAAGGGTATTGAATAGTTTAAAAATCTTGTCAAAATGCCGTTTGGCTATTCCGATTCCGTTATCCTCAACGGTAAATATCCAAAAACGGTCGTTTTCCGAAGCCCCGATTTCGATGAAACCCTCTTTTTTGTCGTTATGACGCGAAGCGTTGTCGATTAAATTCATGAAGACTTGCTTCAATTTCATGGGATTTGCGTGGATCGTGGGGAATTCACCTTTAAATTTCACGGAAATGTGATTGGGTATAGTTATCAAGGATACCGCTTCCTCCACGGCTTCCCTTACGTTGAAACATTCCTTGACCTCCTCCCCTCTTGCTACTTTTGAGTAGTCCATCACACCGTGGATAAGTTTGTACATTTTGGCAATCCTTTCACCAATCAGTTCAAAAAACTCATGCACCTCGGCATCAAGGGGTTTTTGCTTATGGTGTTCCCGAATCCATTCCAATAAGGTATTGACACTATTCAAGGGGGCTTTAAGATCATGGGAGACAACATGGGCAAAGTTCCCCAATTGATCATTTATCTCCTGGAGTTCGCCAATCAGGGATTGCTGCTTGGCTTCGTATTCCTTGTCTTTCTGGATATTCTCGACAAAAAAGAGGTGAAGTTTAGGGATATCCTCATCGTCAAGGATAGGAGCGGTTTGGACCTTTGTCCATAGGTAATTCCCGTTTTTCGTTTTTAAACGGATTTCCTTGACCAAACGAGTGGGGACTTCCTTACGAATGGAGACCGCTATTTCATCGAACACGGGCATGTCCTTCTCGAAAATGAAATCCACCAATTCAATGTCATACAAATCCTCGCCTTCGTACCCCAACATTTCGGAAAATGCGGGATTCATTTTCACTACCCTACCCTCCGCGTAAAAGAGAACGCCTATGACGGCATTTTCGACCAAAGCGAAATTCTCGGTTTGGGATTGCCTAAGTTTATTGACATTAGTGGATAATGCCTTATTCAGTTCACCGTTCATCGCTTGAAGACGCTGGTTCACCTGATAAAGCTCCGCTGATTTTTCCTCAATAATTTTCTCCGCGGCCTCCCTTGCACGTCGCTCGCGCTTTAGCCTTCGAAGTAGTACGTCTTCCTTTTCCTTCATTTTTAATGTTGTTTACAGGAAAAGGAATTAAGTAATGCTAATGGTAAACTCTACCTTGGAACCATCCGCCTCAACCATTTTCTTATCTATTTTATACCCATGCCCGAAAGCAATCATCGTCCCTTCGATAAGCCCCTCGGCCAAGGAGCTTAATTTGCGGGGCGAGGAATACAACATGACCAAAGTTTTATCATCCTCGAAATGGTGATCGAACTTGGGCAGCCCGGCATCGGGGTAAAGTTTCCTTACTTCAATGTGGATGTAGTTATCCACCTTGGTAAGAAGATCAAAACCGCTTTTACAGTCCTCAATCCAATGCCCGTACTTCCCGGCAAAGGATTGAAGCATACTATGCCCGAAAGCCTTTTGCAAGTCAGGGATTGCCTCACCCGTCTTTTCCGAAGTCTTTACCATCAAGGAAACCATTTCCGCATCCTCGTAGGTACCGACGGAAGTATAGGCACCACCGGAGGCCAGATTACACTCGTCTATCAAATCCTCAACGAACTCGAACCCGTAGCGGTTCTCGAGCATATCCAAATATTCGGTAAAAACGACTCCTTTCATGTTTTATGAATTTCTTGTGGTAATTAATTCCTGTTATGGCCCAATACTCATGGTAAGATTTCAGAGCCTGTCTCAATCCCCACGATTCCGGGAAAACAGCATCCTCAAAACCGCCGGATTTTTACAAACGGCAATATAGGGAGTTTTAGAAAGTAATAGCAAACACCGCACCGCTCTACTTTCCTTTATCCGCACTATCTTTACCATCGTGATAAAATCTTGGTTGAAACGGATTCTCCCCGCAGGCTTTCGTAGGGATTTAAGGGAGGGGCATTTGAAAATACGCGCCCGGTTGCATGCCGGGCACAAGGTAGAATGTTTATGTTGCGGCGGTACCTTCAAAGGTTTTCTTCCCATGAAGGAAGGTAGCCACCCACGTCCGGATGCCGTTTGCCCCGCTTGTGGCGTGGTGGAACGGCACCGTATGCTAAGGTTATTCTTGGATAAGTACCAAGAGAAAATCCTTCCTTCGGGGACAAGGGTCTTATACATAGCGCCCATGGCGGGTATCCGGGATTATTTTAAGTCCATACCGGGCATCAATTACCTAGGTGCGGATTTGGATTCCTCCTTCGCCGATGTGCACTTTGACCTTCAGGATGCCCCCTACCCTGATGGTTCTTTTGATTTTTCCATTTGTTCCCATACCCTCGCGCATATACCGGATGATATCAAGGCATTGTCGGAATTGTACCGCTTGCTTTCTCCGGGCGGGATGCTTCTTGTCATGGAACGGTTATATGATAGACCGGATACTTACCAAAACGATTCCGTTAAAACGGAGGAAGAACGGCTCCGGCACTATGAACAAGAAGACCGGTGGCGGATTTACGGCAAGGATTTTAAGGAGCGCTTGGCTTCCGTAGGATTCGAGGTTGAGGTGTCGGAATTCGGGAAAGAAATCAGCGAGGAGGATGCCCTGCGTTTCGGGATAGATCGCGAGGAGGTGATTTTTGTTTGTAGGAAGGTTTGATTCGGTTCTTTGGTAAACCTAACGAACATCATAAATCACAGGCAACCATAAAACTCCTCTTCCCTCATTCCTGGTACTTCCTTCCACCTTTCACTCTCGGCAAATTGTTTGATTACATTATTTCTTTCCTCCAAAAATCGGGTCATATAGCGTTCTAAAAATAAAGCATCCACGATTTTACCAAGGAGACCGAAAGGAGAATCATAATCAAATATATCAGTAACAATAGTTCCCTCATGCGTTTCCTCAAACGTGTGGCTATGTTTAAATCTCTTAAAAGCGCCTTTCACCATTTCATCGGCAAATGAATGAGGAAAATCGTATTCCGTAATTTTTGAAGTCAACTTTTGCCTAATCCCTAAATGGGTAGCACGCCAAGTCACCGTTTCGTCCAACTCAATTAAGCCGGATGTCCTACCGGCAATGGCTTCCTCCTTGGTTTTGGAAGTCGAAATTTTATGCAGATCAATGCTTCTGCTTAAATCAAAAACCAATTTGGGATGGGCTTTAACTTGGGTTTTTAGGGTGATGGTAGGCATTGGCTTTTTTTTAACAAAATCACTACCAAAAAAACTATGGAAAAACAAAAAGGTTTCAGTTCATCCACCAAAAGACTTAAGCAGGAATAGTCGTTTGCTTGAAATTTAAATGACTACTTATTGCAATACCTAGCATAACCATCAAGCCCGGAAACAACTCCAATACGAAAATGGTAATGCCACCGAAGAAAGCCCACTTCACCGGGTTTGGAAATAAATCAGTGTTTTCTACCTGACCGGCAATCTCTTCCTCGGAATAACCGTTCGTTGCCCAATGTGCTTGGGATTACGCCAGCATTTTAGTAGTGAGATCGGGATTAATATTACCCCTTAACCAAAGGGACTACTTCTCGTCCTGAAGGATAATTTGTTCCATGACCTTTTCCAATTGATCAGCACCAATCCGCTTAATGCGGATTTTACGTTCCTCATCAAGGATAAAAATCTGGGGCGTGGACTTAATATCGTACTTGGTTTTATACCGCGAACGCAGGAAGGGATCTACTAGATTCATCCATTCATAACCACGTTCTTCGATGGTTTCCCAGCATTTCTTTACTTCATCCCTTACCTCCGTACAAACCGCTACTACTTTTACGCCCTTATCCTTGAATGCCTCGTGAAAGGCAATCATATCCGGGGAGGATTTTTTACAATGTCCACAATCCGGATCCCAGAAATACAATACGATGTATTTTGAAGGGATTTCATGCAGGGAAACGGGGGTTCCGTCCTTTTGTTGTAATAGGATATTCGGCGCCTTTTTACCGATAAGAATAGGTTCTAGCGCCTCCGCGTTCTTGATGATTTTTTCCAAGGTTTCCTCATCCGTCCAAGGTGCCAAACCTTTAGCGTAATATGTTTTTACGATGTGAACGTAAACGGCATCCATCCCTACTATTTTCGACTTGGCGTACTTGTTTAGGAGATAAACCAAGTAGTACTTGAACATATCACCGTCCTTGTTCATGGGCATTAAAACCTTATCCACCGATAGTATAATGGAATCAGGAAGTTGGGGGGTTAATTTCTCTAGGTAGTAATCCACCCTTTTATAGAAGAAATTGGTTCTAAGAAGCCTATCGTCACTGAAATCGTAGGCATCAAAATAACGGCTCTTATAGTAGAGATATCTTTCGGTTTGGTCGGCTCCGGGTTTATTTAAATGATCAGGCATATCCATGGGGCGATTTGCCTTGATGATCATGGAATTGATATTATCCGGGTATTTCTCAATGATATTATCGAAATAGGCTTTCACATCCTTATCAATGATTTCCCTTTGCAGCTTGATCCCTTCCTTTTCTTTCTCATTCGCGGTTTTTTCCTGCTCCATGAGCGCTTCCATTTCCTTGCGCTTCCCTGCCACGTACCGGAGGTAATCATAGAACATCTTATTTTCCTCCGATCCTTTCAGCTTAATGGTATTTACGGGATCACTTACGTCCACTTGAACCGAAAAGTGCTGTTCCCTATCAATAACCAATTCGAAGAATTTGTTTTCAGGCGGGAAAATCACAAGGTAAACCCCTCCCGATAAAGCTTCCTTTCCTTGGAATATGAAGTTGCCGTCCTCGGCTACTTCCACGGTATCGATAACTTGGTTATTCTTGCCGTAATACGAAGCTAGAATTAGGTATTCCTCGGAGAAGCCCTCGGGGGTTATCTCAATTCGATAACCACTCTTCTCGGCGGAGATCCCTGTCAATAGAACAAAAAAGAATAGTATGGTAAACGGTAGTCTCATAATGCTGCACTCAATAGTTACCGCTATAGAAACGGTATTTTTTCCCTCATCGTTGCCCAAAAATAAGAGACTTGTTAATAAGAGGGTGCCAAGGAAAAGTTAAAGAATTGACATTAAAGTACAAAAGCCCTACTTCCTATAAGGAAACAGGGCTTTTGCATATCGAGTAAGTAAGCTTACCTGTCCTGCTTCGCGAAAACTTTCTGAAGCAAATCAGTGGTACGTGAATTAATATCCGTACGGATTTTCAATTCTTTTTTCTCCACCATGGAGAATAAACCATCCAAAGCCTTATTGGTGATGTGATCATCCAATCTCGGGTTTTGCTTCTTTACGAAGGGGATGGAATTGTACTTGGTTACTGCATCGGACCACATGTCAAGGGCACCGTGCTTGTTTGCCGCATCCACGATTACGGGATGGAATTTATTGTACAATTGCGGACGCGTAGCACCGGATAGATAGTTGGTAGCGGCGTTCCTGTCACCCATTAGGATTTGGGTAGCATCTTGGAAAGTCATGCCGGTAATGGCGCTTTTAAAGATAGGTGCGGCACTCTTTGCCGCATCCTCGGCACCACGGTTGATTTTCTCCACCAAACGGCTCTCCAATTGGGTGAAACCCGGGATTTTAGACAATTTATCCGTCACTACCTTCGCCTCATCCGGCAAAAGGACCTTGTAGATGCTTTTGAAATAACCGTCTTTCAAGGACAGTTTATTGGCTCCTTCGGTAATACCGATTTCAAGGGCTTGCTTCAAGCCTTGACCGATTTGCGCTTGGGTTAATCCTCCGCTACCGTCTCCTAGAACGGAACCGGCAATCTGTCCCAACTCCGCGCAGGAAGTCCAAGAAATCAAACCGAACATAATAGCTACTAAGCTAAAGCGTTTCATCATTTTCATGATTCTCAAGTTTTTATACTTATTCTAATAAATGCGTCAAACCGCATCGTATTTATCCCAAATACATTTTCAAAGCCGCAGGTGAAAGGCAACCACCGAATTCCTCGTCCAGCATTTGTGCCGTCCTGGGATGAAGGATTTTTATCTCCTCACACCAGCAGGTTTCATCCTTGTAACAGATAATCCCTCCGCCCGTTTTCCCGCATTTCGACTTAAAATTAGCCGAGCTTTCCAAGGAAACGGACTCCACCCTACCGCCTAGTGGCGGATTTAGTTTGGATACTTTTATCCAAATGGTCTTCATGTTTTTGTAGGTAACCTTAAGACGGTAAATTATCCTTGCCGCCACATGTTCTATCAAATCGGAGCTTTTCCGCATCTCGATTTCACAAATGGTGTACACCGTCTCGTAGTTCAAGGTATCGTTCACGTCGTCGGACTGTTCCGCTTTTCCCGTACCTACTTCAATCCGGATGTCGATTTCATATTCGCCTCCTAGGATTTTTTCTTCCTCGTAAACCCCATGATGCGCGAAGAATCGCATGCCTTTGAGTGCAATAACGCCCATATTTTTTTCTTTAGACCTTAAGGTATTGCTAAAGTAATCCTATTTAACGGATTTTAACTTGGATGGGGAGGTGGAACGAGGTCGGAAGACCTCGTGATGGAGGAAAGACCTCGTGATGGAGGAAAGACCTCGTGATGGGAGAAAGAGAACGCGGCATCCCGGGTGGACCGGAATGCCGCGTTATTATATTCATTATGATATTTTCCTTAAGCGGAGAAGGAGGTCCCGCAACCGCAAGACTCCTTGGCGTTGGGATTATTGAAGGTAAAACCACGATTGTTCAATCCTTGAACGAAATCAATTTCAATCCCGATCAGGTAAATCGCGTGTGCCTTATTCATAACCACGTCAAGATCATTAATCTTGAAGGACTGATCGTTCTCCTTAGCTACATCGAATCCAAGAATATAGGAAAAGCCGGCGCATCCACCACCTTTAACCCCTACCCTTAGGGAATGTCCTTCGGGAACTTTCTTTTCCTCCATCAAACGCTTCAACTGTTCAACCGCACCCGCTGTAAGGGTAATCGGCGCGTCCAACACGGTATTTTTATCCTTGGTCATCTCTTTTTGAATTTCCTTTTTGGAATGAAGGGTAAAATTACGACTCAATTCCTTCTAAAGCAAAAGTAAAATAATAACGCTTCTTGAATCAAAGTAGTTTCATACCCTGTTTCTTTTTTAAGAATTCCTTGTTATTAGATTGTAGATGGGAATTCTATCTAATATTCTCGCCTTACATTATTAATTTCGTCCCGTAAAACAATTTGAAATGAACCAAGTTTTGGCAGTTTTGCTTGAAATCGTGAAGGTTACCCTTCCCGCCCTTGTGGTATTCGCGACCGTTTACTACTTATTCAAGACCTATTTGGAGAATGATCGAGCCATTCGTTTGGCTGAAATGCGGAATGACGGTAAGGACACCCTCCTACCCTTACGCCTTCAGGCATATGAGCGTCTAGTTTTGTTTTGCGAAAGGATTTCCTTGAGTAACCTTATCGCCCGAATTCGTAATGAGGAAATGACGGCGGCTGATTTAAAGGTAGCTTTGATGGTTGCCGTGCAGCAGGAATACGAGCATAATGTTTCCCAGCAAATTTACGTTTCCGATAACCTTTGGAAAATCATCACTTTCGCAAAGAACGATACCATCAACGTGGTGAATATCGTATCGAAAAGTCTTCCCGAAAATGCATCCGGCTTGGATTTTAGCCGTGCGATTTTCCGATATTTAGATGAAGTAAAAACCACTTCGGCGGATACCGCGCGTTCCGCTATCAGGGAGGAGCTTGCCCCGCTCTTGTAAAATATTCCAAACCATGAAGACCCG
>JAHDDF010000061.1:2430-15181 GCA_020629475.1 Saprospiraceae bacterium | reverse complement strand
GTCTAGCGTCTAATGTCTAACATCTTGATTTTTTATCAGAACAAGGATCAAAATTTTGGAATATCCTAAGCTTCTTCTTTCAGGGCATCACGAATTACTTTCCTGACGATAATAAAACCGCCAACGAGGAAAGAACCTAGAAATCCTCCGATGATTACCGAAATAGGCAGACTTATGTCTGAGGGTCTGAGAGGATAAATGGGAAGGTCAATTGATTGAACCATAGGTTTTACGGATTGTAAGGTATACTCAGAAACAGCAAGATTTTTCATTCCCTCGCCGTACTGAATATGTAAAATCTCCAATTCCTTCCTTAACCGTAATTGTTCAAGTTTATTCATCGTTAGGACTAGATTCCGCCCGGAGTCGGTTTCCTTTGCCAAACGATACTCATTGGTGCTTATGGTTTGTTGTAAGGAGTCAACCTTATTTTTAATAAGAGTGTAGGTTTCTAGGTTTTTTTCAATTGTTTTCTGGGTAAAGTATTGATTGATTAGGTCGAAAAAATCAGTTAAGAATTCGATGGAGAATTCTTCGGATTCACTTGCTATACTGATGTTGACAATGCCTGAAAGTTCATCTATCTCATGTTTGAATATCCCTTCAGTACTTTTAGTCCCCACAACTTTCCCGTGAAGGCTTTTGAGGACCTTATTTTCCAGGACATCAGTTTTTTGGAAATCATCCCTAGTAAACCAAAACCTTTTGGTATTTTCCTTATCCTCGAAGTATTCCCAATTATTAACCCTCATTAGGTGATTGGCATAAAAATCATTTTCTCCGTCAATCGTCTTTTTTTGCATTAAGGCAGCCCCTACGATTTTTCGGGATTTCGAAAGGGAAAGAAATTTTTTCATATTTCCACCGCCCCCGCCCCCGGATAATCCAAAGGAACCGGCTAATATGGACTCTAAACCACTAAATGAGGTTCCCTTGTTTTCCCCCATCATAAAGGTGAGGTTGGAAGTATAGGTTGTTGGTTTTGAATATTGATAAGCCGTAAACCCAACAGCGGAAACAATTGAAAAAAGAAGAATAATCCACCAATTTCTTTTTAACTCAAAGAAATACTCTTGAAAGAGTAGAATTAACTCTCGCAATGTGATTTCATCATCTTTAGTAGTATTATCCATATTTACTTGACCTTAGTCGAGGTTTTGAATTAAAATAACAAGCGTTAGAATCGCGGTAGCTTGAGCAACCGTATTTGAAATTACGCTTCCCCAGTCTACTTTATTTTTTTCTTTCTCCTCTTTGTTTTCAAGTTTTCCGTCAACAATAATTGTTGCCCCTTTTTTTACGACAGGGTATTTCTTGTAGATGCCAAAATCCTTGGTTTTCTCCAATTTCCCACCGGGTTGTCTTACTTTTATGAGTCTGTGTCTTGCACCTTTTTCCCTTGAGATTCCTCCTGCATATTCCTCGATATAGAACCTTGCATCTTTTCCTTTATGGTAGGGAACATTAATTTCGCCACTCTGTATTAATTCCGTGTCAATGGTTTCCCTAACATTCGTGAGACCTTTTATGGTAACGTAGTTAATCTGTTTGGGAATATTAATGGCATCACCTCCTTTTAGAATATAATCAGATGGTGTGTTCCCATTTCCGCTTAATGAAACTCCATCGAGAACTAAATAACCTAATTCGTTTTCATTCCTGAATAAGGAAATTCCTTCTTCCATTGCAGTTTCTTTCAATCCGCCCGCTCTTCTAATGATATCGGATATTCTTTCATTGGATTTGGTTAAAGAGTAAACACCCGGATATCTTACTTCACCTGAGATAGTTACATTTCTTTGTAACTCAAAGTCAGGAATTGCCCTTACTTGGATTTGGTCATAAGGATTTAACTCAAATATTGCGTCTTGATCTCCTATAACGTTATATTCTTCATCAATTTCAAGTTCGAGTTCGGAGGTTTTAACCTGTTCTCCTGAAACGATATTAATTCTGTAAACATTGATTTTAGCCTTGTCCGCCGAGATTTTTAATCCTCCTGCAAAAGTAAGGGCATCCTTTAGTGTCATTCCTGAATCAAAAGAATACTCGCTTGGTACATTCACTGCACCGGATATATTAATAGTGGCGTCCTCATAATTTAAATTATCATAGGAATAAACCACAACGGAATCATTAGGGGATAATAATAAATCTTGGCTGCCCCCAATATTTGAAGTAGCCTCAATAATATTAACTCTCAAGTAATCCTTCGACTCAGGGGAGGAGAAATCCTCCCTAAATATATACCCGTATCCGGTAGCAGTTTCGGTTAATCCACCGCTAAGGGTTATGATGTCGGAAATTCTAATGTTTTCGGAATAATTAATATTTGCGGGATTTCTAACCGCTCCGCTAATATGAATACTCGCGTTTTTCTTTACGAATTCTTCCCCCTTAAAGATTAAAAGACGGTCTTTGGGTCTCAATGGGAGATCCTCGGCACCTCCCATGTTGGAAAGGACACTTTGAAGGTTTACGCGAGAATAGTCTTCTCTACCATCATTTCTAAACCTGAAGAGATAGGCGACATCCATTTTAGCGCTATCCGAAAGTTCCGCAAGTAGCAATAGGTCGGAAACCTTCATCCCTTGGATAAATTCATATTCCCCCGGTAAATTAACGGAACCCTCCACGGTAACGAAGTTGGAAAAGTTAACGGGTATTTTGGGTACCTTAATCCGGTCTCCGTTTTTAAGGGTGAAATCCCTTCCTTGTTTTTCTAGGTCCCTAACATTGACCGTAATTAATTTCTCTTGGTCATCCTCGTACCGGATTATCTTAATTCCCTTTTTATAGGCATTACTTGAATATCCTCCTGCCCATTCAATAAGTTGCTTTAAATTTTCGCCATCCTTTAATTCGTACCGTGCTTCCTTAGAAACCATCCCCGAAAGTTTAACTACGCGTCCTAAGGGCGGCACGTGAACGTAATCATTATCGGAGAGGGAGATATCGTCCGGAGAAGGATTTTGAAGATACTCGTATAAATCAAAATTAACGTGCGGGGAACCAGAACGGATTATTTTCATGCTTCGAACACTACCACGTTGGTTTGGTCCTTTAGCCGCAATAAGGGCGGAGAGTGCATTGTTGGTCGCGGACAAGGTATAAGGACCGGGAGCCATGACTTCCCCTACTACGTTTACCAAAATATCCCGGCTTACATTCAATGCAATTGATATCTCATCCCTATTAAACCTGTAGTATTTGCCGAAGTTTTTTCTAATGATTTCTTCCGCTTGATTAAGAGGAACTCCTTTCAGAAATATTTTTTTCATTCCATCAGGGTGTATGGCTCCACCACTTACCCTGTAATTTCCTGAAAATTGGGAGCCTCCCCAAATGGTTACGGAAATTTCATCGCCATCACCAATGATGTAGTTCGAGGGAGCAACACCACTTGCACTTTTTTGATACATTTCAAAATCTTGATTTTGAAACAAGTGATGCCCATAAAGAATGTCATGTCCTTTGCCGTCGGCAAATAAATCTACAATTTCTTTTTCCTCCTTTTCTTCCTCTTGATTTTCCGAATTTCCTCCTTCGTTTTCATTGTTATCCGGTGAGTTCGTAGCATCTTCAAGGTCGCCATCTAATTGATCGTTATTCTCACCTTGCTTTTCCTCATCGATTTCATTCATTATTTCTTGGAGTGCTAGCTCTATTTCAGCAGCTTGAGAGGGTGAGATATTCCCTTCCGTATATCCTCTTTCGGCTAATTTGTCCAAAACTACTTGTACGGGTACATCTTGATAACCCCTTGCATCCATTTCCGCCCGAATTAAATCTTCATTTAAAAAAGGCATGGTAGGAGTATCTTGGGCATTGGCTATCAAGCATACCAAAAGGAATAAGGGTAATAGCAGGAATTTTCTCATTGTTAGAGGATGTTTTCTAATTCTTGCGGTTAAAGGGGTTTGTTTCAAGCTGCAAAAATAGTAAAGTTTCCTTATGAAATCGGAGAATACGTACGCAATAAAGAATAGTAAAAACCAATAATCATCGGGACTTCAACGAAATTTACGGAAACCTCGCTGCCGGTAAGCTAAAATCCATTTACTTAGACGTGAAATTGTAACTTGGTCATGGTCTTTCTTTATCAAATCGGGTTGTTTTTTTATGCTTTGGGGATTAGGGTAGCATCTCTTTTCTCCCCTAAAGCAAAGGAATGGATCGATGGAAGGAAAAATTGGGAAAGGAATTTGCTCTCCTTTTCCGAAACCAACGGGAAGGATCCTTGGGTTTGGTTTCATTGTGCTTCCCTCGGTGAATTTGAGCAAGCACGACCACTCATCGAGAAAATACGCTTAAAGAAAAAGGGGTACAGGATTTTAATTACTTTTTTTTCTCCTTCGGGTTTTAGGGTACGGAAAGATTACGGGCAGGCGGATTGTGTTTGCTACCTGCCTTTGGACACCCCTAGGAACGCCAAGAATTTTTTGGATATTTTCCGGCCGGAAGTGGCTTTTTTTATTCGATATGAATTTTGGTTCTTCTTTTTAAGGGAGCTTAAGAAAAGAGGCATAAAGCATTATTTGGTTTCTGCTTCCTTTACGACCCATTCGACTTTTTTTAAACCTATTGTGGGGAATTGGTATTCTAAAATGCTTCATTCATTTTCCGCAATTTTCGTAATGGACATGGATTCCAAAACGCTCCTGGAAAATGAAAAAGGGGTGAGTCGGGTAGAGTATTCCGGCGATACAAGAGCTGATAGGGTTCTTAAAATTGCGGAAGCCCCCCAAGACTTACAAAGGATAAAAAATTTTAAGGGTGATAATAAGCTATTGATATTAGGGAGTGCATGGAAAGAGGATTTGGGTTTAATCAAAAATATCAGCTTTGAAGGCTTAAGAGTTTTAATAGCCCCTCATGAAATTGCTGAGTCATCGTTGGGTCCTTTATTAGCGTTAATTGAAAAGCCTTTTGTGCGATATAGTGAGTCAAATGACTCATTTTCCTCCAAGGATGAAATACAAGTTTTGGTATTGGATACAATGGGAATGTTAGCCTCCGCCTATTCATATGCGGATATAGCTTACGTGGGCGGGGGATTTGGCAAGGGAATCCATAATTTATTGGAGCCGGCAGCCCATGGGATTCCTGTTTTATTTGGTCCCAAACACCAAAAGTTCCCGGAGGCATCAGGTCTTTTAAGGGTTAAGGGTGGTGTGGAAGTAAAGGAAGAAAAACAATTTTCTAGGATTATCGGTAATTGGTTGAAAGATGAAAAAAGCCGCATTTCCGTAGGAAACGCGGCTAAAAGTTTTGTTGAATCCGCAGCCGGGGCAACGGATATTATTTTTGATAGGGTGTTTTCTAAAACTTAGGACATTTAACCCTGTATCTGCTTTCCTCAGGATGGATATACGCAACGGAAATTTCGAATGCTCCCCTTGAGTTAGTGGCATCACTTAGGGATGAAACATTAACGTCGTAACTTAGTCCGAGAAGGAATCTTTCCATTTCGAGCATGGTTGTAAAAATCATTGCCTCGGAGCCAATAGGGGATTCATTATTTTTTACCATTCTAAACCAAGCACCGGCACGGATAGCAACCTCATTCATGTCCCGGTTGGTATACCTAAAATTGGCACCTATTACATTTTCAAAAGAAGGACCTTGTACCAAAACCAAAACGGCAGGGAGGATGGAGAAGTTATCGTTGAATCCGATTTCACCACCCAATTGTCCCGTGATTCTTGTATATAATGGGTCTGTTGAACCATCATAAAAAGAGATGTCGGGTTGGTTGATATGATGCATGGCAAAACCACCATAAATACTCGTGTTTTCCCCGAATAGGGCATAGTACAATAAGCCTACGTTGAAGTCGGTATAAATCCGACTATCATTCCCGAAGTTTTCACCGGTTGCCGATCCTGGGACGTACTGCTCATTCACGTTGTCGAATTGTGTGCTGAAGGAAAGTCTACTCCAGTCAATTCCGTTCTGACCCATTCCTGCCTGAACACCCAATACTAGGTATTGATCATTGGTGGCATAAGGGCTTCCGCCTAATTTTTTCAAGTAGGAAATCCCGATATCCGCCTTGGTACGGTTAAATCTGGAATCCCCGGCATCATCCCTTAGGAAATCTAAGCCGTAAGCGATGTAGTCACCTCTAAAAACCCTATTCCGTCCTTCAAAAGAGGCGGCATAAGTATTAAAGGCTGAACCCCCAAGTATGGATGACCACTGGTTGCGGTAGTTTCCCACAATCCGGAATTGTCCCGGAAACACACCGGTCATTGCCGGATTAGTGTGAAG
Organism: Saprospiraceae bacterium; assembly: GCA_020629475.1. Classification (GTDB taxonomy): domain Bacteria; phylum Bacteroidota; class Bacteroidia; order Chitinophagales; family Saprospiraceae; genus JAHDCE01. Next base: position 8,908 of record JAHDDF010000061.1, on the reverse strand, counting down.
CGGGGCTGCGTAAAATTGGGAGAATCTTGGATCTTGGGCTTCAGCCTTGAGAAAAAACAAGGCAAAAAAGCAGCAGGTGATGAATTTGATGAATCTCATTATATGAATATTGAATCTTTTCTTTAATCCGGTTCTTAGCGCAATAAGGTGGTATTCCCTTCGAAACTTTCCCTTCTACCGTCAATATATTCTACTTCGACGTACCAAACGAAAACAGCGGAATTCATGATTTTTCCTTTAAAGGTTCCGTCCCAAACGTGTTCAGGAGCAGTAGAGTTGATGTCGTAATCATCGGCACGGAAAAGCATTTCACCCCAACGATCGTAAACCCTAAAGGTCAAAACCTTGGTACCGGTACTTCCGTGAACCATCAATACGTCATTGACATCGTCATTATTTACGGTCATTCCGGAAGGAACGAAAACGGAGCGTTGCCGATCAACGATGATTTCGATCTCGGCTTCGCCGTAACAACCGTTTTCGTCAATTACGGTTACGGTATACCTATTATTTTCAAAATCATTTACCCAAGTAAATACACAATCCGTACAGCTTAAACTATCTGAACCGTATAAGCCCGTCCAGTCTATCTGGACGTCACCTACCGTATTCCCCCAGAAAACACCAAGCTCAACGGAATCACCTAATGTAAGGGGAAGCATGGTTGAGTCAACCGTGATTCCCACGAATACTTCAGCGGGTTCATTAATGGTAATGGGCTGTGAAGGTGCGGTACATCCATTAGCGTCAATTACGTTCAGATTATAGGTTCCCGGTGCAAGCCCGGCATATCCGGCGGCACCGGTGTAATTCACGCTATCGATTGAGTAAGTATAGGGATAAGTTCCTCCCGTTGCTTCAATGGCAATTTCACCATCCATATTCCCGAAGCAGGTTACATCCTCTGCCGTTGCGGAGAATTGAACGGGAGTAGGCTGACCCACATTTGTCGAGCCTGTAACTTCACAACCATTGGCATCAACTACGGTTACGTCATAAGTACCGGCTTGAAGCCCTTGTAAAGTATCCGTTGTAAGCGTATCACCGGTAGACCAAATGTAGGTGTATCCCGGTGTTCCTCCATCTACATTAACATCAATTAATCCACCCGAATAACCAAAGCAAATATTATCATCGACATTAAAGCTTATGGAAACGGGGATTACTGGTTCAACAATGGTAGAGGCTACTGCATTACAACCATTGGCATCCGTTACCGTAACGATATAATTACCCGGATTAAGATTGGTAACCATGGCATCGGTGGAGTTTCCTGCGGCTCCATTCCATTGGAAAGAATATGGTGGTGTACCACCTGAAGCGGCAACTTCAACAAATCCATCACCGGTATTAGCGCAGGACAAATTACCTGAGGTAGCTGCAGGAATTAATTCCGAGGGTTCGGAAATCGTAACGGAATTGGTAGTCGTACATCCCGCAATATCCGAAATGGTAACCACGTACGTTCCTGCAGGTAAGTTCACCGCCGTTGAACCGGTTTGAACCGTTCCGCTCCATGCGTAACTATAATCAGTAAGTGTACCGTTCCCGGCTCCACCTGAAACCAAGTTTACGGATGCACTTCCGTTATTTCCTCCAAAGCAAGTAACGTCCACACCGGATGAACTTGCGGATAATGGCGCGTACTCAACAATGGTTACCGAACCGGTTGCGGTACAGGAATTGGCATCCGTGGCTGTAACGGTATAAGTTCCGGGCGGGAGATTTAACTCCACATTCGTTGTTCCGCCTGAACTCCATGCATAGGTGTAACCCGGTGTCCCGCCTGAAACAATCACGGACGCGGCTCCTCCATTAGAACCGGAACATGCGATGGTCGTTTGTTCCACCGAAACTACGTTTACGGCAGTTGCCGGTTCAATAATGGTAGCGTTCGCGGTAGCCGTACAAAGGTTAGCATCCGTAATGGTTACGGTATAGGTGCCTGCGGCTAAGGAAACCGCCGTTGCTCCATTTTGACCTGCGGGATCACTCCATAGGTAGGTGTACGGTGCGGTTCCTCCTGTGGCAACAACGGAAGCCGTACCGTCATTCCCCTGGAAACAACTGACGTTAGTGAAAGATGTAGTTCCTGAAACCGGAGTGGGTTCTTCCACTAAAATATCTTCAACAAAAGTACAGCCGAGCCCATCCGTAATCGTAACGAAATACAATCCGGTGGAAAGACCGGTAGCGGTTGGGGTGGATTGTGCGGCCGGGTCACTCCAAGCGTAGGTATACCCGGGTGTTCCACCGCTTACTAGAATACTGGCTGAACCGTCCGCTCCGCCGTTACAACTTACCATGGTGCTATCCGCTACGATGGTTAATCCTATTGGTTCTTGGATGGTTACGGATGCTGTTCCCGTACAATTATTTATATCCGTGGCGGTTACGGTATAAGTTCCTGCTGTTAAACCGGTTGCGGTTACTCCGACTTGTGCCGAGGGATTGTCCCATAGATAAGTATATCCTGGAGAACCACCCATTGCCGTAGCGGTAGCGGTTCCGTCCGAGCCTCCAAAACAAGAAACATTCGTTTCGGCAATCATAACGGTTACCTCGGTATGTTCTATGATGGTAACACTTCCTGTTGCGGAGCAACCATTTACGTCCGTGGCGGTTACGGTGTATGTACCGGGTGCCAAATTCGTTTCGATGGATGAGGTGTTAGCGGAAGAACTCCAGGCATAGCTTAACGCACCTGTCCCGCCTGATGCGGTTGCCGCCGCAATTCCACCATTATCCCCGAAGCATGAGATAAATGTTTGTGAAACATCGGTAACCACTACCGGGGTTAAAGGTTCTATTACCGTCCCTGAAGTCGTAACGTCACAACCGTTGGAATCCGTAACGGTAACGGTATATGTACCTGCGGTTAAACCGGTTGCTGTTGGTGTATTTTGAGCCGAGGCATCATCCCAAGCATAAGTATAGGTTCCTGTGCCTCCTGCCGGTGTGACGGTCGCTGTTCCGTCATTTCCGCCAAAGCAGCTGACGGGGGTCGTGCTTGGGCTAACGGTAAGTGCGGGATTTTCGGAAACCGTTTCGGAAGCGGTAACGGAGCAACCTTGACCATCCGTAACGGTTACGGTGTAGGTGCCTGCGGTTAAACCGGTTGCCGTTGGCGTAACTTGTCCCGCAGGATCACTCCATACATAGCTGATGGTTCCGTCACCGCCGCTTCCTGTGGCGGTAATACTTCCTTCATTTCCTCCGAAACAAAGTACATCGGAATCGAGGTTTAGATTTACGATGACTTCAATAGGTTCGTTAATGGTAAAGTTTATGGTTTCGGTACAGGCATTATCATCCGTAATGACTACGGAGTGAGCACCCGGGCCAATACCCGTGAAAACGCCATTGTTTACTTGGGTGTCGGTTCCGTCAAGGACATAAGTAGCATCACCGATAGCACCTAAAGAAGTAATGGTTACGGTTCCGTCATTGTCTCCGAAACAGGAAATATCAGTTGTGCCTCCCAATGCTGCAGTAAGCGTACAAGGAGTTGTACAATTTTGGGCAGTTACCGTAACGGTTTCCGTGTAGGAACAACCAAGAAGGTCGGTTGCGGTAACGGTATAGGTCGTAGTAGTTGTCGGGTTTGCCGTAGGGTTGTTACAATCCGTACATGACAAACCGTTTGTTGGTGACCAAGAATAGGAAAGGGTATTATCTAGGTTAAATGTGATATTCCAATTTAATAATACACCTGAATCAAATCCCCCGAACTGGTCCCCTACCAAAAGGGTCCAGTTTCCGTTGGATTGTGAGCCTATGAGAGAATTGAAGTCTCCCTCGGGCAACCATGATCCTGTAAATGGTGCGGAACCGGTCGTAATGGCATCCGTAGCTGTGGGGGAGAAACAGGTTTGCGTGTAGTTGTCACTCGTAATACCATTGTTGGTAGTTAATTCCAAAACGGTACCGTTAGGGGCTTGGAGATATACTACAACGTCGTTCAAGAAATTATGGTCAATATTTATACAGACTTCTTGAATGGATGTATTCGTAATCGTTGCATAGGGAAGCCCTGTAACGTTAACCGTAGAGGAATAAGGGTTAACAGGGTAGAAATTAGCCGAGGTAAAGGGTGCATTCTCTACGGATTGGAATGTAACTTCGGTTAATTCGACGTTTTCGATATCGGTTGTTAAATCAGCGAATTCTCCTTGGTCCGCACAAATACTTTGGTCCGCGATAGGAATCAAATTACCGGTACAGTTAAAGCAATTCGGGTGGGTTTGTGGTAATACGGTAATATTAATGGTTGTGTCATAAACACAACCGAAATTATCGGTAGTTTGGAAAGTGTAGGTTACCGCTCCCGGGAATTGAGGGGAAGCTACTAGGGAATCTTGGTCATTGATGATAATGGAAGGATCATCGAGCCATTGTTGATCAACGATATCAAGATTAAAGGTTTCTAAATTGGGGTAAAGGGCATCATTGAGTTCTAACTCCCAAGAGAAAATAACACCATTATCAATTCCCCAAAGGTCTTGGATACTAATGCACCATTCCCCGTTAAGGGTACAGCCTACAAGTCCCGACAAATTCTCGAAAGAGGAATAATCACCGGCCGGTAGAATCCCGCCTACCGGGGGTGTTTGAAGCCATGTTCCATTAGGGGCATTAGGAACCCAACAATACTCGTAACCCAATCCTGGATCAGGATCTTGTCCGGCACCGTCATCACCTTCAATCGGTTCCCCTAAATAATATCCTCCGCCACCGAAATTGGAAAATTCATGAAGAATTATACTTTGCCCTGATGGACAAGTAATTTCAATTTCCAAGTCGCCTAGGTATGAATGCTCCATGATTACGCATATCCCTAGGAGATCATCCACCGTCGGTAAGGTTTGTCCCGGGTTAAAATCATTAAGGGTAAGGCAGGAAAAATAGGTTTCGCCAGTACCGTCGGGAATACCGATGGAGTCCGCTACTGTACCTCCTGCTTGGAAACTACCTTCACCGGGAATCACGGATATATCCGCCAAATTACTCTCGACACCGGTGAAAATCTTTATCGTGTCCCCCACACAAATATTGGAAGGGAGATCATCCGTAATATTAAAAATCGGAGGTCCGGAAACCCTAATTCTTTGCTTGATGAAGTTCGTGCTTCTACAGCCGGCTTGATCGGTAATAAAAAGCTCTACGATATATCCGCCCGGGGTGTTGTACTGGTGGGTAACATTCGGGCCGAAAGCACTCGAACCGTCGCCGAAGTCCCATTCAAAAACGGAGGTATTGTCACTCTGATTATAAATCAAGTTGTTTTGCGGGTAAACACCACCACCGTTGAAGGTAACCACATCTCCCGGACAAATATCAATCCACCCGGTATCAGCCGGTTCAACGATGGGCGTACTCATTACCAAATCCGCCAAAACGGTTTGGCATTGCTGAACGCATGAAATGGTTCCGACCCAACCCGGTGCCGTTCCACCGTTACTCTCCCAAGTTACAGTTATACATCCTGATGGATTTGCTGCCGTAGCTTGAACGATAAATCCATCCCCTGTTGAATAATCCGTTTGGCATCCCAATGAAGGACCGGAAGAATCCGTCCCGTCATAGAAACATAATAAATCCCCCGCGGCGAAAGTACTCGGCGCAAAAAAGATGCTTACATGCGTATCCCCAACGGCATTGGTGGAACAAAAGGTCATTTCGAAATTCTCGAATGTCCCGTAGTCCCCGGATGAGCCACCCGTATCCACGAAAACCCCTCCACAGGTATTTTGGGTACCGTTCGAGATCACATAGGTCTGCGAATATCCTAAAGTCGTAAAAAGGAAAATGGGGAGAATTGCTGCCAGTAGTTTTCTAATAACCATCTTTCGGATCCGGTTTTTTTATGGTTCTTGAGTCATAAGCCTTGTCAACTCAAAAGGAATGAGGTAGAAACCACACTTCTTAAGCTGCTAATTTAGCTTTTTTAATATGGATTATTTCCTACCTAACACCCTTAATTTGCCTTAGGGATTACCAATTACCCAAATTTGTACCCCTTAGAAGTGTAACTTGTGTTTTCCGATGCGTTATGCATCTTTTTTGCTTGCTCAACCGTTGATTGGTAAAATGACTTTATGAAAGCGGATTCCGTTTCTTGGAAGGTGGAAGGAATGACTTGCGTAAATTGCGCGAAAACCGTAACTCGTTTCTTGGAAAGGAAAGGGATGGAGGACGTTTCCGTTAATGTTACCACCAAGGAGGTTGAATTCCATGTTTTGGAAAATTCCGCTTCCCTAGAGAAGGTAAGGGAGGGAATCTCCAAGCTCGGTTTCTGGGTGATTGAGGAGGAAAATCCTCAAAATCCCCCATTTTGGACCCTTGAGAAAAAATTGGTGATTGCAGCCATTTTTACCATCCCGTTATTTCTAGGGCACTTTTTAATGATGGCGGGTTTGTTACCTGCTTGGTTGGAAAATCCTTGGACCCAATTTGCTTTATGCTTACCGGTGTACGT
>JAHDDF010000061.1:0-2330 GCA_020629475.1 Saprospiraceae bacterium | reverse complement strand
AAGCCGGAAAAAGCAATGGTTATCGTAGGGGATGAAACCAAAGAGGTACCTCTTCAAGCATTGCGTAAAGGGGACCGATTAAGGGTAAATACAGGGGATGCAATTCCCACGGACGGTATTTTACTTTCAGGCTCGGGGGCGGTGGATGAATCCATGTTGACCGGGGAAAGCGAACCCGTGATGAAGCACGAGAATGATTCCCTGACAGGGGCAACCGTCCTCCTTTCGGGAACCCTTGAAATGAAAGTGACCGCCTTGGGCAAGGAAACCGTTCTCGGTAAAATTATTGACTTGGTAAAAGGAGCGGCATCCGAAAAATCCGAGATCCAACGCTTGGCGGATAAGATTTCAGGTGTTTTTGTACCCATCGTTATCCTGATTTCCCTGTTTACCATTCCCCTCGGGTATTTCGTTTTGGGTTTTGATTTTACCAAATCCCTGCTGAATGCTATTGCGGTACTGGTAATTTCTTGTCCTTGCGCTATGGGACTGGCAACACCCACCGCCGTTATGGTAGGTGTGGGACGTGCCGCCAAGAAGGGGATATTGATAAGAGGAAGTAGGATTTTGGAGACCTTTGCCAAGGCAAAGTACTTGGTCTTGGATAAAACGGGTACACTAACCGAGGGTAAATTGAGCCTTTCAACTTTCGAGGTTTTCCTAGGGGATAAAGATGAGATTGCTGCCGCTATAAAGGGTATTTCCGCTGTATCTTCCCATCCTATTTCTCATGCCGTTTCCCGTGATGTATCGTCAAGTTTTTCATTGGAAATCAAGGACGCAAAAGAACAAGCCGGAATAGGTGTTGAAGGGCTTGCCGCCAATGGTGATAAGTGGCAAATGGGCGCCCCGTCCTTATTGCCGCCGGAATATTCGGGCTCAAGGGATTTTAGGGTTTTTGTTTTGAAAAACGGCGAAGTCGTAGCGGGCTTAGACTTTGAGGACCCCTTGAAAACGGAAGTAAAAGGGACCATAAATTATTTTAAAGAAAAAGATATTTCCCTTCACCTGTTGAGCGGGGATAGGGAAAAAACCGTAAATGAGGTTGCGGATGCACTAGGCATTCAAGAAAGGGCAGGGGGGACTTTGCCGGATGAGAAATTCGAGAAAATTAAATCCCTAAAAGAAAAGGATATCACGGTAATGGTAGGTGACGGAATCAATGATGCCGCCGCCCTTGCCGCCGCTGATGTAGGCGTTAGTTTTACGGAAGCCTCGGATGTAGCCATGCAAACCGCCGATTTGGTTTTAATGGAAGGGGATATCCAAAAATTAGCGGAAGCACATATGATCAGTAGGCACACGCTGATAACCATTAAACAAAACCTGTTTTGGGCTTTCGCTTATAATGTGGTAGCTATTCCTGTGGCTATGCTAGGCTTCCTTAATCCGATGTGGGGCGCACTCTTCATGGCTTTCTCCGATGTGGTGGTTATCGGGAATTCATTGCGCTTGCGGAAAAAGAAACTCAATTAACCCGTAACCCGCATCGTAGTACTTTTTAGCAAGAACCATATTCCGGCAGGAACGCCAAGGATGGCAAACAAGCCATGACCGGTAAACAAGCTTACATCAAATCCCCAGTACAAGAAGGATAACAAAAGGATAATCGTCCCGGTTATTCCCACCAACTTCGTGGGCATGCTGTTTAATGGTGCTGCAGGGTGGGGTTCTCCGCAGTGAGGGCATGCATGCGCGTCAGGGGAAACGATTTCAGTGCAGTAGCGGCAGTGTCTTAATTTCATAACCAAGAGTTTTACTTAGTTTAAAATCAAAACAAAGCTAAGTTTTTCCGGAATCCCATGCCGGATTTTAACACTTTATCTTTCACTCTTTCACTCTTTCACTCTTTCACTCTTTCACTCATAATTGTACCCGCCCGGATTTTCCTCAAGTTCCACGCCCAAGGATAAAACGATACGGTTCACGAAATTGAAATAGGAGATAACGAGTGTAGCGTCCAAGATTTCCTTGTCCGTAATGCCCTTGGCTTGCATATCCTCCACCAGTTTTTGCTTGACGGATTCCGAGGGGTCCTTGGTGAGCAAGGCGGCATAATCACAAAGCAGGCGGTCCTTGGGCTCTAAATCTACTTGGGTATGGTCTTGCCTGAGTTGTTCCGTTTTTCCCGGATTTTTCCAATAATGATTTACCGCTTCCGCGTGATGTACTTGGCAATATTCACAGTTGTTGGCTCTGGAAGTGACCACACCTAGCATTTCCCTTTGTACCCGCGACAAGGATGATTTTTTAAACATGATAACCTTATACAAATCCATATGCGCGGGAATGGAAGCGGGATTTAAGCTTTGTATTTTATGGACCTCCGC
>JAHDDF010000551.1 GCA_020629475.1 Saprospiraceae bacterium | reverse complement strand
GTTTGACCAGGGGCATTACTTTTATAATTGAATGTAAAGACAGTAGGTATATTAGCTCCAAAGTTCGTTGCATTTAATGTCACATTCGGAGCACTGCCATCAGAAAGAGAAGCTGTCATAGAAACAGAACCTGCATGGTGTCCTGCATATATAATAATTTGTCTCTCGTCCGTATCGGCAGGGACCGTAAAATCAAAACCTGTTCCTAATGCTCCGGTTCCGGACGCTAATGGATTATTGATTTGAATCCCACAAAATTGATTAGTTGCGGAAACTGTTGGGATTCCATCAGTATAAGTGAATCTATGATTAACGGAAAACTGTCCAATTCCTCTTAGTGGGAATCCATTTGTCGTCGCATTCAAATCTGAAATCCCTGAACCTGTCCCTTTCCTTGTAAAAGGAGCCAAGCTTGTACTCGCTCCTACACCCCAAATAGCCCAATCTTCATAATCAGGAGAAGTTAAATTAAAACTTGTTACAACCGTATTATCATTTACTGTTCCTGACAAAGCTCCTTGGGCAAAGGATTGAGCGAAGAAAACTACCAAAAAAATGGAAGTCAAAAAAAACATTTTACTTGAGCGCATGGATAAGTTTTTACAACACGACACTAAGCTTATGTGTGGACATAAGTATATGATTGCCAAAATTTAAAGTAGGTTAGTTTGTCTGAAGGTTTGCTTCCGTAATATAAGGAATATTAGTTGGGGAATTAAAAGGATTAAAGCCGATTTACAGAAAAATAGCCAAAAATGGCTATATGTTATGGTCGTTTTTTAGATAAAAGGCTCCCGCCTTTCAGCGGAAGCCCTTACACAAATTTGAGCCGGAAAAATTTCTTTTGCTTGCTTTAGTCATGCCGACAGTATCTTGATTAAAGCAAATTTCATTGCGATTTTTCTTCTGTTTAACCTAAGAAACTGTCGGTATGACTTGCACCTGCTCCCTCCTTCTCAAAACATACACCACGGCAAGGTTCAACATCAACAAACCGAAGATGATTAAACCCCATTCTGAAAGGGTAGGGACGGAAGAGCAAGAAACCGTACAAGCATTGGAAATGGTTTGGTCGTCGGCAGGTGTACCATTGCTAAAGTTACCTGTGTAGCCTACGTTGATTTCATGGTAGATTTCAAGGACGTAAACCCCGGGGCTTACCTCAGGAACTGCAATGGGGAAAGTAGCTGCTGCACCGGTAGCGTCAAGCACGCCGGTAGAAGTGCCTAGCATTTCCCAAGTTTCACCGGGATCGGAGGTGATGGTAATCACTTCATGGAAGACTTCCCCACCGCTAGGACCGGTAACGCCTACGGGGTTTAGCGGATCAGAGCAGGAGCAAGGATCCGCAATATCGGGTGTGCCGTCTCCGTCGGCGTCATCATTGGCGATAGCAGGCGGAGTCACGGGCAACCCGCAAGCACCCGAGTTTGTTAACAAGTTTTCGATAAAACCTTTGGGGTTAGTATATGTATGCCAAACGGGTGGGGTAATGGATGATGCCATTAAAGTTCCTGTGCCGTATTCAAGAGTGCCAAGAACAATTTGAGTATTATCTATGGTACTTTCAAGGATAGGGGTAATCGGACCGGTAACGAATCCGTGGGAAAAATTACCACCTGTAAAAGTAACCCCGTTGTAGTTTCCGGGAGGACCGTCCACTAAGGCACAGGAACCTTCTATTCCCGCAACCGCAACTGCGTCATCCGATATTCCTGCAGCAAAGTCAAGCGTATGGATTACCACACCACCGAAACCTAAATTAACTAAAGTACCGTCATTATTTCCTGCGGAGTTTACGTAAAGATCTCCTCCTCCAAGAACCCAAGCCTCCATCAGGGCTTGATTGGCTGTGGTGAAGGTACTAAGGGGAATATCTCCCAAATTACTCCCTTCAAGATAAATAAAGTCATAGGCACCGGAAAAGAGAACATTGGGATCCACTGCTTCAAAGGTTAACTGATCCCAATTACCCGCACCGAACACATTATCCATGCAAGTCAAATAACTCGTTTGACTCCAAGGTAATCCTGCTGCGGATGAGTATACAAAGGCTTTTTGCTGTGCCAATAATGTAGATCCAAAAAGGAATACTATGACTAGGGAAAAAAAGGTATGCTTAAACATGATGTCGGATTTTAAGATTACTTATTATTAAGGTTAGGTGCTACGATAACCCTAAATAATTGATTAATCAGCTTTGCGTCTAATTCCCCAAGGCTAGAGGAAGTTTTTCTAGCCAGAAGGGTAACGGTTGATTTATTCTGACCCATTGTGAACTCTAAGCCATAATCCGTGAAACGGTTATTGAGTTGGTCAAAAAAATCGGAAGCCTCTTTAACTGATCGAAACGGAACATCCTTCAAGTCGATAACATACGTCATCTCCTCCCCGGAAAATTCTGAAACGGTAATCT
>JAHDDF010000550.1 GCA_020629475.1 Saprospiraceae bacterium | reverse complement strand
AAGGAAGGTATCCTCGACGGTCATAATACCATAGATAATGTCGCGTCCTATTATGATGAATGGACGGATGCCTACAAGGAGGGCTTCGGGACCATTTTCCAAGCTTGCCAAGGTATTGATGATTGGACTTTCATGAAATACCTTGGGAAAACCATGAATCTGGATAACGGTATGAAACTCCTTGATGCCGGCTGCGGCATCGGTGGTCCCGCCGTTTATTTGGCACAACTCTACGGTGTTGACATCGAAGGGGTCACCATCTCGGAGGTCCAAGCAAGAGAGGGCGGGAAATTGGTGGAAAAAACCAAGCAGGATTTTAAACCCGAATCAAAGGTCAATATCCGTCAAGGGGATTATCACTTGCTTACGGAATATTATGAGGACAATACCTTTGACGTGGTATACTTCCTCGAATCCCTCTGCCATTCCGATAATCCGGAAAAGGTCATCAGTGAAGTAGCGCGGGTAATAAAACCCAAAGGTATTTTATATGTGAAGGACTTGTATAAAGGACCCGGGAAGCCGGGGGAACCATCCTTCGTGGATTATGCCATTAATGCGGTAAATCAAGGTTTTTGCCTACAGGCAAGACCCGTAGGGGAATTACTTGATATTTTCGCGCGTCATGGCTTTAGGTTGGAGTTCGTACGTTCTCCCCAATTGGAACAATCTTTTGACAAAGGCAATCTATTCACGGCAAAGCACCTCTATAAACTATTAATGAACCAAGATGGACCTTGGATGGACGAGGGTGTGATTTTCTTGAATTGGTTGGAGTCCAGACTGGTAAAATGGTATTGATACGCGTGTGGGGAACGGGCTAAAAAAAATCAGGTTTTCTCTCTGGTGGAATCATATTCTTCCGCCACTGATTCCCCCATTGCTTTATTTTTTCATTACGGGAAATTTAAGTAATACTTCGGATTTACTGGAAAAAGGAGGTCTTTTCCTAGTTTCATTCATATTCACCGCAGCTTTCGGGTATTTCTTCAATGATTACTTTGATATGGAGGAAGACCGTTTGGCGGGGAAATCCAATGCGGCATCTTCCATTCCCTCCGTACTCAGAATCCCTTTGATTTTTATTTTATTGGGATTGGGTGCCCTTCCTTGGTTTTGGTTGGGATTGGATTCCGATCCTTTTATTTTTTGGGGATTATTAATCTTATGCTTAGCCCTTTATTCCATGCCGCCCTTTCGCTTTAAATCAAGGGGATGGTTAGGTGTATTTTGCGATTTGTCTTACGGTCATGTTCTACCGCTTTTAATGGTGATTTTCGTTTTTTATCCACTGTTTAATGGGACGCCCCAAAAACCTTGGTTCCTCCTTGGTTTAATTGTCCTTATTTACTTTTTGAAAGGTTTTAGGAATATTCTTTTACACCAAGTAGAGGATAGAAAGAATGATGCCTCAATGGGTGTAAAAACGGCGGTGGTAAAAACGGGCCCCTTACCGGTTTTAAACATGATTAATAGGCTGGTTCTACCCTTGGAATTCGGGGCAATTCTCTTCTTGGTTTCCTTGCTGGCATGGCAGGGATATTGGGTTTTCCTAGTGGCTTTTCTTGTGTTTTTATTGTGGCAGTTATTGAATTTTTCCTTCTGGAAATTCGGTGAAATTCCAAGGCGGGGATGGCGTTTTAAATTCCTTTTTTTCTTGAATGATTTCTATGAGGCGTACGCCCTTCTTTTTATTTGTATTATATTTTCTTTCGTAGAACCGTGGTTTATTGTAGTACCCTTAGCGGCCCTATTTTTATTTGGTGATTTTAGGGGTAAAATAACCGGGGATGCCTCAAGGGTTTTTAAGAATTTAACGGATACATTTAGGCATAAAATCTGGAGAACCTACCGCTTGAATTTAAATAAAAATATTAGCCAAACGGTGAGTAACAATCATATTATCCACGGCTTATGGATTGGGACGGAACTCTCGGGCATGGAGTTGCTAACCATAAAATCATTTCTGTTAAACGGGCATGATTTTCACCTTTGGGTCTATGATGAAATTACCACGCCTCTTCCTACCGGGATTAAACTCAAGGACGCGAATTTGATCATCGATAAATCGGAAGTGTTCAGTTATAAGAATAAGAATCAATTCGGGCACGGCAAAGGGAGTTATGCCGGCTTCTCCGATATTTTCAGGTATAAACTATTACACGATGAAGGTGGGATTTGGGTGGATATGGACGTAACCGCCCTAAAGCCTTTTGATTTTCATGAGGATTATTTTTTTAGGAGCCACGATGTTTTGAACATCGTAGGGAACGTCATGAAATGCCCTAAGGGATGTCCCGTTATGAAGGCTTGTTATGATAGGGCAATGCTTGAATTGGATGAGAAAAATACGGAATGGTTCAAGCCCATTAAAATACTAAACGAGGAAGTGAAAAAAGCGGGCTTAATGAAATTC
>JAHDDF010000549.1 GCA_020629475.1 Saprospiraceae bacterium | reverse complement strand
CGAACTTATTATCGGAGAATATTGAAATAACGGGTAACCGTCCTAATCCTTTTTCGGAGGAAACCATAATCGGAATCAATGCGCTTGAAGGCAGTGATCTTGAATTTGAGGTTTTTGATGTTTTGGGACAAAAGGTAGAAGGAAGAACCGTGAATGTTATTCCCGGTCAAAATGATATTGTTTTCAATGGCGCCGATCTTCCTGATGGTATTTATGTATATACCCTAAGTAATGAGGAAGGTAGTGTTTCGGGGAAGATGGTATTGGATAGGTAAGCGGTTAATTACCTAGGGCTTCACCCTAGGTTCTGCGGGTGCCGGTCGTTCCGACCTAATTTTAGGTCGGAACGACCGATACGGGCAAAGCCCCGACACCCGGGTCGGGGAAGAATAAATTAATACCCCAAATATTCAGCAGGACCATACATCCATAGTAATAGGAATCCTAATAGAAGGGCGTAAACAAAAGATAAAACCGTTAATAAAATCGTTGCGATATTACGCTTGGATTTTCTTGAAAACACCCAAACGCAGAAAATGTTATCCCCGGTCAAAATGATATTGTTTTCAATGGCGCGGGTCTTCCGAATGGTATTTATTTGTACACCCTAAGTAATGAGGAAGGTAGTGTTTCGGGGAAGATGGTATTGGATAGGTAAGCGGTTAATTACCTAGGGCTTCACCCTAGGTTCTGCGGGTGCCGGTCGTTCCGACCTAATTTTAGGTCGGAACGACCGATACGGGCAAAGCCCCGACTCTCGGGTCGGGGAAAAATAAAATCAATGTACCAAATAATCAGCGGGCCCATAATACCAAAACAAAAAGAATCCTAATAAAAGGGCATATACAAAAGATAAAAGGGTCAAACCAATCGTTGCGATATTACGCCTGGATTTTCTTGAAAATATCCAAACACAGAAATAACAAAACAAAGCCAATAATATTCCAAAAAAATAAAAAATATACCCGGATTTAATCATCATTATTCCCCATAAAATACCACCGATGGTTCCTCCGATAAATGCACCAATACTTCCTAATAAAATAGACTTAGCATTTATTCTCTTATCCTCTTGTTCCATCTTCCACTTTTCCGTTTCCGAGGTAATTAGATTTTCTAATTCATTTTCAAGTAGGGTTTCACTGTTCAATTTATTTGTTATCTCGGATTCTTCGTATCCCTTATTCAAAAGAGACCATATTTCATCTTGAAGTCTTCTATATTCCGCTTCGGTTTCAAGCTTTTCGACTTGAACATTTACTATTTTATCAATTCCGCCTCGTTCCTCAATGATTTCTTTTACGACTAAAATTACTTCAGGATTGTAATTTGAAGGATTTTCAATTACGAAAAATAAATCCTCATCACTCTTGTTTTGATACCTTTTCCTTAGGTCGTTTCTATCCATTTTTTTATGATTTATTCTTGCTCGGATTATCTTTTTGTGCTTACGATTGCGGTAGTCCGTTTTACCATATTAAGAATAGCCCCCGTTATTTCCTCATTGAATGCCTCAGGAACATGGTGCCCTAAATCATCGATAAAAAGGGTTTCACAATTGGGAATACATTCCGCCGTTTTTTTACCGTGAGCTATTAATACCAACGGGTCTTCCTTGCCATGAATGACCAAGGCGGGAATTTTCAAGGTCCTTAATCCTTCCTCACGTGAACCCGCTTTTTTAATGGCATACGAATGTTGATCCCTTACTTTAGAATTAAATCCTTTTCGACGCATTACCTCATACCAAGCGGTTTCCATGCTTTGCCGGTAACCATAGGAATAATTCTTATTTCCGTGAAGTATTTTAGCTACGGCTAATTTATATTTCATTTTCCCTTTCAGGGATTTCAAATCTCTTCCGTATATCAATAAAATAAAACCGATTCCCAGAACAAAACGCCTTGGGATATCCGGAAGGTCAGGGCTAAAGAAAAACGGGGATGACATAATTGAAGTAAGACTCGTAACCTTATCCGGATATTCTATTGCCATATGTTGGGCTACCATACCACCCATTGAAATACCGACAACACCGTATTTCTTAATACTAAGGTATTCCATTACAAGCATACTATGCCTTGCTAAATCCTTGAGATTAAATTTATCGGGTTTACCCCAATCGGGTGCCCAATCCGATTCACCCACACCTTTAAAATCCAAGCGAATAATCCTGTAACCGGCTTCCCTGAATGGTTTCAAGAAGTAAGGTCTGAAGCTGAACATAGTTTGTCCTAAACCATGCAACATCAGAAGAGTCCCGACTTCTTCCCCAAGCGGTGGAATATCCTCAAAACAAACCGTAGCATCCGGAAGCTCAAGCGTCCGGAGAGTGGAATACTTCAGATTTTCATTGGGACGAGCAATTACGTCATCAATTAATGCGGTATCCTCCGGATTCAATCCGAATTGACTTT
>JAHDDF010000548.1:1335-2422 GCA_020629475.1 Saprospiraceae bacterium | reverse complement strand
TTCCGGAACCGTCATCGGAACCACTCAATAATTGGGTATAATTGGTTCCACCGTCCGTTGAGATATAAATATTTAATACGTCAGTATATTGAGGGTCGGTGTATTTTGCGTAAGCGTAATCCATCAATAGCCTAGCATTCTCCTTGCCGGTAAAGTCGATATTAGGGGAAACCATATCATCGATTTGTCCGGGCGCATTGTACTCGTAAGTATTGATATAGTAAGCATATGAACCCGTTTGAGTTCCGCCAACAGGAACTCGTTCCCAAGTAAAGTTACCGTCCGGGTTATTTACGGTCCAAGCAGTCGTTTCATCCTCAAAATCCTCCAAGTAGAAGGTCTGGACGGCTCCGTTATCAATGGTTATGACGCCCATCATGGATTCTGTATCCGTTCCGTTTCCGTTATCCACGGTAAGGGTAGCGTTGAACGTTCCTTCCGAATTATAGGTAACAACCGGATTCTGTAGGGTAGAGGAGGAAGGTGTACCTCCGGGGAAGGACCAAGACCATGAGGTAATATCAGGATTTCCGTAGGATTGATCTAAAAATGTTACTTGAGTACCGGTACATCCTGTTGAAACATCATTGGTAAAGGATGCGGTTGGAGGTCCTGCAGGGATTAAGCAAGAACTGTATAGCTTGATATTATCGACATACATGTTGTTACCGTAGTCGTTTACGTTTTCAAAACGAAGAACAATATTGGATAAGCCGTCGTAAGCCGATAAATCAATGACCGGGCAAGTGCCGATTTCTCCGGCATAACACCAATCATCAATCGCACCCGGAATGAAATCATTTTGGGTGGTATAATTGGTAGCGAAACTTCCAGTTCCGTCCTCGGCTCCTTCAAATATTCTAGTGAATGAATTACCACCGTCCGCGGATATATATACCACAAGGGAATCCGCGTAATCTTGGGAATATCTTCTGTGCGCGTAATCAAATTCCAAGGAGATATTAGACCTGCCGTTGAAATCGATAACAGGGGAAACTAATCCGTCCCTTTGTCCAGGAGCATTGTAATTATAATTATTCAGTCCTGCTGCTTGGGAACCCGATACGGTACCGCCAACAGTGAAAAT
>JAHDDF010000548.1:0-1314 GCA_020629475.1 Saprospiraceae bacterium | reverse complement strand
CCTAAGCCGCCTTCAAAATCTTCTAGGAAGAAGTTTTCCGTTCCGGTTACGTCAACTTCCACAACTCCAATCTTCGTTTCGGTATCTTGACCGAATTCATTAATGGCGATCAATGTTACATCGTAAATACCCGGATTGGCATAAGTTACAGTTGGGTTTTGAAGAGTAGATGATGAAGGTGTTCCCCCCGGGAATGACCATTGCCAAGAAGTAGGGTTATAGAATGAGAAATCCGTAAATGTAACTTCCGTTCCCGGGCAAAGTGTTCCGGTAGGTGTTACTTGGAAATTTGCGGATGGCGGATTTTCCGGATTGGTACATTGAAGGGCTTGGAAGGCATTTATCCTACCTGCGCCTAAAGACCCTATGTAAGAAGGATTTTGAAGATCGATGTTATCAGCCGTTTGTGTTAAACATCCTTCAATATCATCAGGAGACAAAGAGCCGTCAAATGATTTCAAAAGTCCGCAAAGACCCGCTACCATCGGGCAAGCCATGGAAGTACCGTCATAACTTTGGTAACCATTGGCTGAGCCTGCGGTAGTAGAAAGGATAGAAGAACCCGGAGCGGAAATGTCAATCCAAGAACCATAGTTTGAGAAACCTGATTTCTGGTCTCCTTGGTTGGTGGATGCCACACTGATTACATAAGTATAGCCTGCCGGGTAGAAGGTTTGTGTTGAATTATCGTTACCTGCTGCTGCTACTAGGGTAATTCCTTGGTTGTGTACTGCGGTAAATACTTGCTGTTCCGCATTAGAGGAACCCGCGCCACCCCAAGACATGGAAATAACATCTGCACCTGCCGCTGCCGCGTAGGCAACACCATCGTATCCTGCGGAAATTTGTTGGGGATTATCATTATCTCCGGTGGATTTTACCGCCATGATTTTATTGTTAAAACCAATGGAGGCAATACCATTTCCGTTATCCGTGGCACCGGAGGCGATACCAGCACAGTGCGTTCCGTGGGAGAACGAGAAATCCGTGGCGGAAGCGGGAGGGTTGGGGTTACTGTCGTTATCCGCTACATCATAACCATTTACATCATCGATGTATCCGTTTCCGTCATCATCCTGCCCGTTACCCGGGATTTCTCCCGTGTTTACCCAAAGGTTGGGAGAGATATCAGTATGGGTAATCCTTACGGCATCATCTACGATGGCAATTACCGCGTTTCCTCCTTGGTGAATGTCCCAAGCATCGAATGCTTGGATATTCGTTAAGTGGTATTGATTGGGAACACCGGGGTCATTTGGCGTGTAAAATGGAACCACATAAGGAACGCGCTCAGCGTATTCCACGTAAGGCAGC
>JAHDDF010000547.1 GCA_020629475.1 Saprospiraceae bacterium | reverse complement strand
GCAATCCTGTCGACTTAGCTTTCATTGCTTATCCGGAAAAGCATTAATTTGGGCAAAAATCGACCAAGTGGACGAACTCAATCAGGAAAAAACGATATCCAACATTTATAGGTATCCCTGCCCGAGTTGTGGGGGAAAACTTCATTACTCCGCGGAGAAGAAGAAAATTGCCTGTGAATACTGTGGCTATACCGAGGAAGTTGTAACAGAAACGGATAACATCATCGAGAACCCCTTGGAGGAATTCGTAAAGAACGCCCCTAAGGAAATTGCCGAGGAAATGGGCAAGAAGGTTTTTGATTGCGGAAGCTGCGGTGCAAAGTTCATGGTGGAAAGCGATAAACTGAAAGTTAAATGCGGTTTCTGCGGTTCTCCTAATGTCAACTTGGAAGCCTACGACCACCAATACATCAAACCTGCGGGGATTATCCCTTTCCAAATTTCAAGGAAGGAGGCGGAAGCCGGATTCAAGCGTTGGATCAAGCGCGGATGGTTCCATCCAACCAAACTGAAACGCCTTGCCATCATGGAGGACCTGCACGGCATTTACATCCCTTTTTGGACCTATGACGCACAAACGGACTCCAATTGGGAAGGCCAAGCGGGTACATATTATTATGTTACGGAACAAGTTTACGTAAACGGGAAATACGAAACCCGCCAGGTCCAGAAAGTAAGATGGGAACATCGGTCAGGGACACTGAACCACTTTTTTGACGATGTCCTCGTAGCCGCTACCAAGCAGCTTAAGCAAGGGGATATGGCTCGGATCTATCCCTATGAAATGGGTGGCGTAGTAAATTACGACCCCAAAATCATGCTGGGATGGGAAGGTGAGATTTACGACATTGAAGTAAACGAAGGATACCAAATCGCGGACGGGATCATGAACAATGAAATCCGGATGATGTGTTCCGCTAAATTAGGTGGTGACACCCAAAGAGGGCTCCGGGTGTCCACTACAAAAAGGTATAAGACCTTCAAGCACGTGGTTCTTCCACTTTGGATTAGCTCCTATCGGTATCGCAATAAAATATACCATTTCACTATTAACGGTCAAACCGGAAAGGTAGGCGGTAAAAAACCGATTTCGCCGTTCAAGGTTGCCTTAGTAATTTTGTTGGTTATATTATTCATCGCCTTATTCATCTTCCTTGCGGAAGCATAGTCTTTTCAAATGATCCAAATTTTCATAACCGGGGGAACCTTCGACAAGGATTACAATTTCATTACCGGTGAATTGTATTTCAAGGACACCCATCTTCATGATATGTTAGAAAGAGGCCGTTGCACCCTTGACCTAGATATCAAAACGTTGATGATGGTAGATTCCTTGGAAATGACGGAAGCGGATAGGGACATCGTTATCCATAACTGCCGTAAAACCGAATCCGAGAATATCATTATCACCCACGGTACCGACCGCATGGTGGATACGGCAGGCGCCCTGGCACGGGCTGAAATCGAGGGTAAAACCATCGTCATTACAGGTGCCATGATTCCTTACGCCTTCGGAACCTCCTCGGACGGCTTCTTTAACCTGGGTGCGGCAATGGCATTTGCCCAAGCACTTCCTCCGGGTGTTTTCGTTGCTATGAACGGTAGGTGCTTTCCTTGGGACAATGTCCGTAAAAATCGATCAACCGGATTTTTTGAGTCCTTGGATTCTCGACACGTATAAAGCATTATATAATGACAAAAATGCCCCTAATTACTCTTTTTCTATTCCTGTTCCTTCTATCGGGAAACTCTTGTTCCACCGAAACCGTCACCTCTACCCTACCGGAAATTGATCGGGTAGAATTCAAGGGCGTAAATTACGCGTATTGTATCGTAAAACTGGATGAACATGATATCCACATATTTCATGAAGACCAAGGAGAAAAAGTAGCTACGATTAATCGGGCGTTAACCCTAGCAAAAGAACAGGGCCTCGATCCTCTCTTCGCGATGAATGGCGGGATTTTCAATAAAGGATTAATCCCAACCGGCTTTCTCGCTATCGACGGAAAAACCATCAAGGAAACCAACCGGAAAGATGGCTCCGGAAATTTCTACCTTCAGCCCAATGGTGTTTGGATCGTAGACAAGGAAGGACATTCAGGTATCATTAGAACGGAATCATTCAAGGAAACGGATGATATTGAACTTGGGATTCAATCAGGCCCCTTATTACTTGACATGGGAAACATCCACCATAAATTTAGGGAAGGTTCCCCCAATACCCATATCCGTAATGGCGTTGGGATGATAGACGGGACCACGCTTATTTTTGCCATGTCGGAGAGCAAGGTCAATCTTTGGGATTTCGCTTCCTTCTTCAAGGAAAAAATGAATTGCTCGGATGCCTTATACTTGGATGGCGCTATTTCCGAGACTTATGCCCCCTCCTTGGGATTACATCAAACCAAGCGTTCTTTTGG
>JAHDDF010000060.1:12453-15272 GCA_020629475.1 Saprospiraceae bacterium | reverse complement strand
TAAATATGCAAGAAGAACAAAAACAAAAAAGAAGAAACCTCATCGCTTATTCCGTAATAGGAATAGCGGCTCTCATTCTCCTTGTTCTATACTTCGTTTTTGATCCTACGGAATACGGGATATTCCCCAAGTGCCCCTTCTTGTATTTAACGGGCTTGTATTGTCCGGGCTGCGGTTCACAACGAGCGTTACACTGTCTTTTACATGGTGATTTGGCGGGGGTGTGGGCTTATAATCCCATGATATTTTTCGTGATAGCCGTGGTATTATACCAAGCAGTATATAAGTTGCTTGAGTTATCCGGAAGGAAATTACCGCAAAACATTTTCAAGAGAAGATATCCGCCCTTGATTATCCTAGGGATAATTTTGGTGTATTGGGTAGCGCGGAACCTACCTTTTTACCCTTTTGATACCCTTGCGCCCGGATAGCGGGAAATGGTGCGGGAATTTTGCCGACTAGGGGATATTTCACATCTTTATGTCACTTCAATTTTTCATTTGAAAAATACATCCAAAATGAGTGATATTCTTGACGATAACTTTGACTTGAAAGATTCCAATCAACCCGCGTATGACCCGGGGCCACCGCCTAAGAATTGGCAAACGGAATCCATTATCGCATTAATCCTTTGTTGTTGGCCGCTTGCCTTGGTAGGTTTATTAAGCGCTTCCAAAGTAAACGATCTTTGGGCAAGAGGGGAGTATGCTGCCGCTAGGGAAGCTGCCGCTAAAGCGGAGACGTGGACCAAATGGTCCTTCGGTCTAGGATTTTTCCTTATCATCATTGTTGTCCTACTCCAATTTGCGGCTATCGCGTCCGGTATGTAATACCATAAATTAGAGCATGGCAAAAGGAAAACCCAACAAAAAAAAGACGAAGAAGAATAAGCCGGTTCCTTCCAAGGGGAGGGGATCGGTCTTTTCCCGTTTTGAATGGATACTGGCGGGATGCTTGTTCGTTGCCGGTTTTTTGTTGTACGCCAATACCTTGAACCACGATTTTGCCTTGGACGATAATTCCGTCCTCAAGGATAGCTATATCGTAAAAGGCGGTATTTCCCAAATCGATACCATTTTCCAAACCTCTTACCGTGAAGGAACCTTCGGGAAGAGTTCCACGATGTATCGTCCATTGTCCATCGCCATGTTTGCGGCGGAATGGGATATGTCGCCGGATAATCCTAGCATCCACCATTGGGTCAATGTCCTACTTTATGGCTTGACCTGCGGTTTGATGTTCCTTACTTTCAGAAAAATTATTCCTGATTTGTCCTTAATGGTGCCCCTAGCGGCTTGCCTACTATTTGCCGCGCATCCGCTTCATACGGAGGTAGTGGCAAACGTAAAATCCAGGGACGAGATATTAATGGTTTTCTTCGGTTTCCTGAGTTTATTCTGGATGTGGGATTGGGTGAAGAACAATGGAAATAAGGCATTGATCCTGGGATTACTAAGCATGTTATTGTGCTTATTCTCCAAGGAGAACGGCGTAAATTTCGTGGGTATCATTCCCTTGACCATTTATTTCTTCCTTCCGGACGAGAAGCCTTTAAGTAGGGCAATAACAGTAGGATTGGCATTATTGGGACCCACGGTTCTTTTCTTATTGATTAGATTTTCCGTTTTAAGGGACGCCCCTGAAAGTTCCGTAAGTGAAATGGATAATTTCTTGGTCATGGCATCCTCTACGGCATCCTATTACGGTACCGCCTTTGCTGCCTTAGCCAAATATTTGTGGTTATTGATTTTTCCGCATCCCTTGGTTTGCGATTACAATTACAATTATTTCCCCTTAACGGGAATGACGGATTGGCGCGCTATTTTAGGTTTACTTCTGCATGTAGGGCTCTTGGCATTTGCCGTTTTAAAATTCAAGGAGAAAAACATCTTCGCTTACCTTATTATCTTCTATTTCGGAAGTATGTTTTTGGTGAGCAATATCTTTATTACCATCGGTGCCGGTTTAGGGGAACGTTTCCTTTACTTGGGCTCCTTTGCTTTCTGCTTTGCCTTGAGTTACGGTATTTATCTTTTATTGGGAAATAAGGAAGAAGCCGCTATTAAGGATTGGAAAAGTTTATTTGCCAATAAGACCATTTGGATGCCTATCGCCGTCTTGTTTTTGGCTTATGCCTATAAAACCCTTGATCGTAATGCTGATTGGTACGATTCCTACACCCTTTATTCCGAGGATATCCAAGTAGCGCCGGAGAGTGCTCGCTTGAACGGTTACCTTGGAACCGAATTAATGAAGCAGGGAAGGGATGCAGCTGATCAGGCAACAAAGGACGAATTCTACAGAAAAACCGAAGAGGCATATTCCCGCGCCTTGGCGATTTTCCCGGATTATACGGAAGCCCGAGGGCAACTTGCCTTGGTAAATTTCAGGCAGAATAAATTACAAGAAGCGGCAGGGCATTATGAAATAGCCATAGCTGATCCGGGTTGTAAAGGTTCCATTTATTCCAATTATGGGACGATGTTCTTTAATGAGTCCGGGAATTTGAGGGCAAAAGGGCAAGTAGGAGAGGCGGATAAGATGTTGATTAAGGCGAAAGGAATGTTTGAGGAAGCCGTAAAGCGGGAAGCCAACTACGTGGATGGCTGGCGAAACTTGGGTGCTACCTACGGTATGCAAGGAAATCACCGGCAAGCATATGAGTGTTTTAGTACCGCTTTGAATTACCGTCCTGATAAGACTTCCGATTTATACTCGATGATGGCGACCGCACTCGCGAATATGGGTAGGAATCAAGAAGCGGAAGCAGCAAAAAGAAAAGCCGATACCATGAAGCGCTTGGAGGATAGTAAAAAATA
>JAHDDF010000060.1:0-12353 GCA_020629475.1 Saprospiraceae bacterium | reverse complement strand
AAAAAATAAATCAGTTCCTTCTTCTGTTAACAATCTTTATACATCGTGTTTTTTGTCACTAAAGCCTAACCTTGATGAAGCTATTTTTTTCCATTTTTTTAACCATTCTCTTTTCCTGTTCTCTTTTTGCCCAGCAATCGATAAAGAACGGGATTAATGCCCTAGTGAACGATCCTGATATGAAACAGGCGTCCTTTTCCATTGCCGTAATGGACGCCTCATCGGGTAATTTGCTTGCTTCCCATGATGCAGGAAGAGCCTTGGCGCCCGCTTCATCCATGAAGGTGATTACTACGGCTTCCGCCCTTGCCATGTTAGGGCGGGATTATCGTTTTAAAACGGAATTACAATACGACGGAAATATCGATGCGGAGGGAACCCTAAACGGCAATGTATATATCAAAGGTTTTGGTGATCCAAGTTTAGGCGCGGAGCTTCCCGAAACCAACAAGCCGTACGGTGCCCTAATGATGGATTTTGTATCTGCCTTGCGGGGAGCGGGTATCAAAAAAATAGAGGGAAGTATCGTAGGAGATGGCTCTTTTTTTGAATACGCTACGGTTGCGCCTTCTTGGCAATGGAACGACATCGGGAACTATTACGGGGCCGGTCCTTCGGGTTTAAACATAAACGCGAATACCTACTATATCACCTTCCAACAAACACCGAATTTAGGTGCTGCTCCCACGGTGAAAAAACTCACGCCCGCCATCCCGAATATGACGATGGTGAATGAAGTAACATCCGCAGGAAGAGGTACGGGAGATAATTGTTATGTGTACGGTGCGCCTTACCATTATACTCGGTTTTTGAGAGGGACGATTCCTATCGGATCCGGAACTTTTGAGGTGAAAGGAAGTATACCTGATCCTCCGTTTACGGCAGCGTCCCTCTTACTGGAAGAGTTGGAGGCGCAAGGAATTAAGACCCGTAAAATAGCGACTACACAGCTGGAAAGAAAGAGGGCGGGAGAACCGAATTATTCCCGCAAAACGATATTTACCCACCAATCCTTACCCTTGTATGATATCTTAAAAGTAACCAACGAGGAAAGCGTTAATCTCTATTGTGAAGCCATGTTGAAATATCTTGGTAAGAAAAGAAAAGGTGAAGGGACAAGGGAGAAAGGCATCGAGGCAATCAAGGAATATTGGAAAGGAAGAGGCTTGGATACCGAGGCGTTTTTTATCGAGGATGGATCAGGATTATCCCCTAGGAACGCGATCAGTTCGAAGCAGTTTGCGAGCTTGTTAAAAATTATTTTTTCCGACCCCGGAATAAAACAGGATTTCTTAACTACACTTCCCGTTTCAGGGCAAACGGGAACCCTTGAAAGGATGTTTAGGGCTTCGCCCGCTAAGGGAAGAATCCATGCGAAAACAGGGTCGATGAGAAGGATAAGAAGCTATACCGGGTACGTTCATTCCAAGTCGGGGAAATGGTTGGCTTTTTCCGTAATCGTAAATAATTATAACTGTACTTCCGGGCAGGCAAGACGTAAGCTTGAGAAGTTTATGGAAGCGCTTTATATATATTAAAGTTTTGTAATGTAAAATTAAGTGGGTGTCACGTATCGGGTGGTTAAAGGATGGAGACCCCTGATTTTGGTAAGGCATTTGGAACATGGTGCTGCGGATAAAGATCCAAATCAGTAACCATTACATAATGAGAAGAATCAGTTTAATCTTAATTATTAGCCACCTTTTTTACCTGACCACATTTTCTCAAATTTTAAAACCTGAATCGTTTTCATCCAAAAATTTAATTTCAAGGCTAGACCACAATAGCACGCTTGTTTTTAGATTGGATTGGAATTCTTTAACGAAGGAGGAACGAGCCTCCGTTCAAGCCGGGGGCGCCCGGATGCTTACGCTTTACCGGGACGGTACCGCCTTATTGGGCGTCCCTGATGATAACTCCTCCTTGTTGGATTACCTTTCCGGAATGGAGGCTTATGAACCCCAGCCGGGTTTCAATCTAGCCCCGGATCTCGGAAATGGGCAAAGCGGGAATTGTATTGTTTCAACCATTAAGCCTTACGGTAAAAGTGACTTCAAGGAACTTATGCTTCTTGGGCTAGAAGTTGTGGATGAAATGAATCATGATCCCTTGCGTTTTTCCGTAGGGAAGAATGATGTAACCATCTCATTACTATCCGCTAGACCGGATGTCGTTTTTATTGAAAATGAGATAACGGAATTTATTCCGCTCTCCGATAAGACCTCCGCCATGCATGGCGTGGCTCCCGGTTTACACGGAATGGACGGGCTTACGGGAGAGGGAGTAGTAATCGGTGTCGGAGATGGTGGTTCCTTGGGGAACCACATTGATTTCAATGGAAGGACCCACGATGAAGCCGCTGCGCATATTACCGTATACGGCGCCCATCCTGACGTAGTATCCGGTATTATAGCCGGACGCGGTAATATCAACGGGCAATTCCAAGGGGTTGCGCCGCATTCGGAAATCGTTTTGGATAAAGTCACCGAAATAATTACCGATTTACCGGAGCATTATCAAAATTACGGTCTTACCCTGACCAATAATTCATACGGGACATCCTTCACCTGTGAATCCCAAGGGGCTTACCAATATAATTCAGCCTACCTGGATAACCTCGCCCTACAGTACGATGATGTTCTTCACGTTTTTGCTTCAGGGAACAACGGTACCCAAACCTGCGGGAGCTATCCGGAGGGATACGCTACCTTGGTGAAGGCGTACAACGTATCCAAAAACGTTCTAACCGTTGGTGCAGCCAATGTGAGAGGGGATAGGATGCAGCTCTCCTCGGCGGGTCCCGCGCAGGACGGAAGAATTAAACCTGAAATTATTTCTCTGGGCCAAAACGTCTACGGTGCCAACAGGGATTACGGTTACGGCTACCTTTCCGGAACAAGTGGCGCTACCGCATCCGCCACGGGTACTTTAGCCCTTTTATCGGAGAGGTACAAGCAATTGCACAACGGACAAAATCCCAAGGCCGCTTTGCTTAAGGCACTCGTTTGTAATACTGCCCGGGATAAAGGCGCAGCGGGTCCCGATTTCCTTACCGGTTTTGGTTTAATGGATGCCGGTGCGGCCTTGAATGTTTTGGAAAACGGGGATTTTCTTTTGGATAATTTAAATCATCAATCGGAAATCAAGGAGTATACGATAGAGGTCCTACCCGGAACAAAAGAGGCGCGTTTCATGCTGTATTGGCATGATAATGAATCTTTTTCAGGATCGGTTTCTTCCCTTGTGAATGATTTGGATATTACGGTAATTGCACCTGACGGAACGGAATTCCTTCCTTGGGTTTTGAATCCTTCGGTTTCCAATGTTTCTGATTTGGCGCTTAGGGGCATGGATCACGTGAATAACATCGAACAGGTTACCATTGCTGATCCTCAAGCGGGAACGTACACCATTCGGGTATCGTCAACCGTGCTGGTCGAGGATGGTTTGGAATTCGTTTTTACCCATGATATACGACAGCCGGAATTCTCGATGATTTACCCGTATGAGGGTGTATCATTATGTCCGGGCGAGGAAATTTTCATAAGCTGGAATTGGAATAAAACCAATACCTCCAAGTTTATGCTGGAATATGCTACTTCCCCTAATGGGCCTTGGGAATATATCGGTAATACGGGGACCAATATAAGGAGGGCACTGGAATGGGAAATCCCTGTGTTGAACGAGGGGGAACTTTATGTCAAGGTGACTTCTACCACTACGGGTGAATCCATTGTTTCGAGTCCTTTTAGTGTCCGTCCCGTTCCCGGAGCCGCAAGCGTGGAGACTATTTGTGCTGAATACGTGGATTTTCAATGGCAGCCCGTAGAAGGCGTTTCATCCTACGAGATTTATATGATGGGGGAGCAGGAGATGGAACTTGTTGGTGTAACTGATCAAACGGTTTACGGTACAAGGCTTGAAGGAGAGAACGAGTGGTTTTCGGTAAAAGCGGTTTTCCCCGACGGTAGCCGTTCCCGAAGAACCGAGGCAGTTCTTGCCCAATCTTCACAGGTTTTCCCTTGTCCTTGGGAAAATGATATACGTCTGGTGGATTTGGAAGTAGGGCCAACCAAAGGAAGACAGTTTACGAGTACGCAATTAAGTGGTTCAACACCTCTTACGGTAAAGGTCTTGAATGCCGGGAATAACCCGATTAATACCTTCACCATCAATATTACAACGGATAATGTGGAATATTTCGAGGAAGTAAATCAAGTCATTCTTCCGGGAGAGGAATTAGAGTATCAAACCCTACAGACCTTTGATTTCTCCACGGCAGGTCTTCATGATGTTTCCGTTTTCACGGATTTGGAAAATGATATCCACGATGAGGAGGAATATGATGCTACCCAATTGTTCCAGATTCCCAATCCTAGCATTTCGCTTCCTTTTGAGTTTTCGATGGGGGTAATACCGGAATTGCAATTATGGGAATCCACGATGGGTGTTCCCGGTGCGGAATATTCCGATTTCTACACGACGGGGTCGGGAAATATGCAGAAGATTCAAGGAGCCCCTGCTATTTATCTCAATAATAATGATAAAACCCTTTTTTCTGAATGGAGCTTGACCCTGAACTTGGAGGGTACGGAAATTCTCACGCCGGCTCTTCGATATCAATATTCCCTGTCAAATTCAACGGAGTTGGACGGTATGGCTAGAATTTATTTTAGGGGGAAGGACGATTACGATTGGATACTTTTGGGGCAGCTCCTTCCTGCCCAAGCAGGGGCACAATCCGAGGATTACAATCTCAAGACCATTGCCGAGGGAAATGGTCAGTCCCTCCATAGCAGTGCCCAAATCAAGTTCGTAGTAGAGGGTAATATGAGTTTGGGTATTGAGAATGTCGAACTATTTTCCCTAGGAGGAACCCTGCCTGTTGAATTGTCTTATTTTAAGGCAATAAAAAAAGATGGTGACGTACTCCTAGAATGGGAAACCTTATCCGAAAAGGATAATGATTACTTTGAAATCCAAGTCGCGGGCGGAGAGGAAGCCTTAAGAGCGGAAGCGTTTGAAACCATAGGTTTTGTTTCCGGTAACGGAAATTCGGCACAGCGGATTATTTATGATTTCCTGGATGATAAAACGGAAAAAGTAGGGACACTGTACTACAGGCTTTTGCAAGTGGATTATGACGGAACGGTTTCCTATTCCGATATCGTTTCCGTAAAATTCGAGGAAGGACAAGGGGAGTGGTCCGTTTTTCCTAATCCCTTAAAATTCGGGGAAAATCCAAATGTCCGTTTTGAATCCTTGGAAGAAGGAAATATGGAAATTATCCTAAGGGACGTATCCGGAAGAAAGCTCAAGCATACCGTTTGGGGTATAGAAAAAGGCGGGAATACCTCTGTTTTTGAAATGCCTCCGGGTTTGTCTTCCGGCATATATTATTTATCCGGGAATATGGGTTTAAATTCTTTTACCACTAAAGTGGTAGTGCGATGATTTTCATCGGATTCCATGTTCCTTAAGGAGCCTTCAGGGAGTTTTTATAAGGCTTAAAAAAGAAGGAATGCCCGTTTTCGCAAGTTTAGTTTGCGGAATCGGGCATTTTCATTTTTCGCTTTGTTAAGGACGCATACCCTTTGGAATTGAATACTTAGTCACGTAATAGCTTGTTTAATATGAGGTAATAAATAACCGGTTTCTTGGTTTTGCTTGGGAATCAAGTCACAAATCCGTGAGTCAGGGAAAATCTATCTACCGGTTTGGCAAGACATTTGGATAGTACATATACGGAAAAACATCCATTTGAGAAAGCTAACATACCGTGATGAGCCGATTTTACCTTCTAGTATTCCTATCCTTCTTCTCTTTCCGGCTTGCCGCACAAGCGTGTTTGGATAAGCCTCATTATCAAGAGAATTTGGTCATTGCCAATTTCAAGGGTAAGAGTGATGTCTATCGCTTGCCATGGAATGAATTAAGCAAGTCCGATAAAAAGGATATCTACGGGAAAGGCGGGAAATTGCTGATTTTATATCCTGACGGAACGGCGCTTTTCTCCCTCCCTTCGGGTAGGATAAACGAGCTTTCGTTTCTAATGGGGTTTGGGAAGCATAAACCTCAAACCGGCTACAACATTGCCGGCGACGTTTGGGAAGCCGAAGGAGATAAATGTATCGTTACTTCCCTTCACCCTATAACCCCGGTTCTAAGGACATATTTTGAAAATGATTTGGGGCTTTCCGTCTTGGATGATATGGAGGAGGACCCCTACCGTTTTATTATCCATAAATCAGAGGGCCCCGTCCAAGATTTAGCAAAGGAACCATATATCATTTATATAGAGGTATTGGAGGAGGACGTTCAACCCCTTTCTGATAGGTCTATCGCTTTACAAGGCGTGACTTCCGTTATTCAGGGCCCCGATGGGCTAAGCGGCGAGGGGGTCGTAGTTGGTGTAGGCGATGGTGGAATCTTGGGTAACCATATTGATTTTAACGGAAGAATACATAATGAAGCGGAAACCCATTATACTTCCTATGGCGCCCATCCCGATGTTATTTCAGGGATTATAGCCGGACAGGGAAATATTAATCCCAAATACCAAGGGATTGCTCCCGCTTCCGAATTGGTGATTGAGCAAACCTTCAGGATTCACAATGATTTAGCGGAGTTTTTCCCGAAATACGGGATGGTTCTTACCAATAATTCCTATGGTTCGTCATTTAGTTGTACCAATACCGGCTCATACCAATACAACTCCGCTATTCTTGATCAAAAATCCCTGGATTATCCTGAAGTCTTACACCTTTTTGCGGCAGGAAATAACGGTACCCAAACTTGCGGTGAGTTTCCCCAGGGTTACGGAACCATTCTTAAATCCTATGCCGTAGCCAAAAATGTCCTGACCGTAGGCGGAGCCAACCACGCGGGTTTGAAAACGGGGCTTTCAAGTGCTGGACCGTCTCAAGACGGCAGAATTAAACCTGAAGTTATCGCCAATGGCCTAAACGTTTGGGGACCCAATAGGAATTACGGTTACGGTTCCATCACGGGGACAAGTACCGCAACTGCCGGTGCTACGGGTACGCTCGCTTTATTGTACGAGAAATACAGATTGTTGAACGAAGGGAATAATCCAAAGGCGGCATTGATGAAAGCTGTTGTTTGCAATACGGCAGAGGATAAGGGGAATGCCGGTCCTGATTTTCAACATGGCTTCGGTTTGATAGATGCGGAAGAGGCGGTAGAAGTATTGGAGAACGGTACCTATGGGTTCGGGAACATGAATGCCTCTAATGAAACCCATACCTTCACGTTTACCGTTGAGCCGGGAATGCAAGAAGCTAGGTTCATGTTGTATTGGCATGATGAGGAATCCTATTCCGGAACATTATCGGCTTTAGTAAATGATTTGGATATTAAGGTAACCGCACCCGACGGGACGGAATATCTTCCTTGGGTTTTAGACCCTGCCGCTACGGGAGTGGAGTCCCTTGCCCAAAGAGGGGAGGATCATACCAATAATATAGAACAGGTAACATTGAGTAATCCGGATGCCGGGGTATATACCATAACGGTAAGTGCCACAAATCTCAATAATCCGGGAATGGAATTCGTGGTAACCTACCACCAGAAGGAAGAGGAGTTCCAAGTCGTTTCACCTGCCCCCGGTTATGCCTTGGTGCCGGGTGATGAAATCGTGGTTTCCTGGGATTGGAATAAATCCAATACTTCGACATTCACCTTGGAATACGGGTACTCACCAAGCGGACCTTGGATGAATATCGGTAGTAGCCCTAGTGTACTGCACCGCTCTTATGTTTGGGCGGTTCCAAGCATTAACCGAGGTCAAGTTTACCTGAAACTAAAATCGGACGAGACGGGAGAAGAGGTCGTTTCGGAGGCTTTTTCCGTAAGGACCGTCCCTGAGATAAACGATATCATCGGTACTTGCGCGGATTACTTGGAAGTATCCTGGGGACCCGTTGAGGAAGCCGTATCGTATGAGGTTTTCCTGCTTGGTGAAAAGAAGATGGAATCGGTAGGTACTACCTCGGAGGTGTCTTTCCAAACCCGTGTTCCTTCCGGCAAGGCTTGGTTGGCTGTAAAGGCCATTTTTAATGATGGGACCTTTTCCCAACGTTCCGTATCGGTCGAGGGCGTAACGAGTCAGTCCTACCCATGCCCTTGGGAGGATGATATCCGCCTGGTAAACGTTTCCTTGGGACCCACCAAGGGCAGGAATCTGACCTCAACGATGCTCAGTAACGCCACTCTTGTAAATACTGATATCCTGAACGCGGGTAACAATCCGGTTTCCGGGTATTCCGTAACCTTTAGGAACGGTACGGAGGAGTTTACGGAAACCATTAATCAAGTCATTGAGCCGGGGCAGGCGTTTACGCATACCTTCTCGGAAACCTTTGATTTTTCTACCGTAGGGATACATGATGTTGAAGTAATGGTGGAATTAATCGGGGACACCCACAATGATGATGAGGAAATTGCGGGGGAACTCACCCAAATCGGAAATAATCCCGTGGCGATTCCTCTAGAGATTTATTATAATGAACTACCCAATTTTACCGTTGAACAAGCCACTATCGGTTTACCGGGAATGGCATATGCTGATTTTGCTACCACAGGAATGGGAAAAATAGGTTTGGACCCTGTTTTTTCCGGTTTGATGGTGGAAAACGAAGTAATTACCGAGGTGACGGATTGGATTAGCACCTTTAATCTATCCGATTACGGTAGCCAGAACATATACCTTAGGTTAGAATATCTTTTGAAGTGGAGAAATAATACCCCTGATGATCTCAATGTGTATTTGAGGGGCAAGGATACGGATGAATGGATTCAATTGGACCAATTGGAGGCGTTAGTGGATTTCTCGGTAACTCCTAACTATAACCTCACTAGAGCCCTAGCGGATAATGGTCAATCCTTTAGTTCCAGTAGCCAAATTAAAGTAGAGTTGAGGGGTGGGGCATACTTGAATATCGCTTCCATGAAATTATTGGATGATGCTTCCATTCTACCTGTGGAAATGGTGTATTTCCGTGCCACAAAAATGGAGTCCGACGTTCTTTTGGAATGGAAAACGGCTTCCGAGGAGAATAATGACTTCTTTGAAATTCAGGTAGCCAAGGGCGAGGACGCCTTGGATTCCGGTGATTTCGGGATTTTAGGAACCGTTTCGGGGCAAGGAACCACACCTAACCCACATACCTACTATTTCGATGATCGTGAATTATTTAAAACCGGAATCCGGTATTACCGTCTCCGTCAAGTTGACTATGACGGTACGGAATCCTATACTCCGGTTATTCCTGTTTTATTCGATGTCCCTTCGGTAAACTTCAAGGTTTTCCCGAATCCGGTAATGTCGGGTGAGGTGCCTAAGTTGTACTTGGATTTAGAAGAGGATACCCGTATTAATATCGTGTTGAGTGATATTTCCGGAAAGGTATTGTTCCGTTTGGATGAGGAATTCAGCGCGGGGCAAGTTACCATGCCCATTGAATGGCAGGAGTCTTGGCCTCCGGGCGTGTATTATTTGTCCGGATATACGGGAGGAAGGCGTTTAACCCAAAAAATCATCAAGATTGAAGACTAATATCGGACATAGGGCACCGCTATTGCCGGATGGCGACCACGGGGTCCATTCTTGCAGCTACGATGGCGGGGATCAATCCGGCAAGGATTCCCGTTACTGCCGATACAAGGAAACCGAACGTCATGTTCCAGGAGGACAGGAATACCTCGAATCCGAAGAAGTAGGTCGGGATAAATGCCACGAGGTACACCAATACCAAACCTACCGCGCCACCGATCAGGCAGAGAATAATCGCTTCGATAAGGAATTCCACAAGGATAACCCAAGGCTTAGCGCCAATGGCTTTCTTTACACCGATAATGGAGGTTCTTTCCCTCACGGAAACGAACATGATATTGCCTACGCTAATCATTCCTACTACCATAGCGAAACCTCCGATAACCCAGCCGACCAACCTAAGGATGCCGAAGAAACCATCCAAGGCATTGGAGATAATGGAGAGGGTATTCAAGGCGAAGTTGTTTTCCGTTTTGGGTTTTAATCTCCTGGAAGCTCTCATTACGCCGATGATTTCGTCCTTCATGTCTTCTAGGTCAACGCCGGGTTTTGCCTTCACGTTGATGGAGGTACCACGCCTATGATTATTGTTTACGTCGGTTACTTTACGGGCAAGTTCATAGGAAATCAAGGTGCAATCGTCAAAATTCAAGGGATTGATCAGGTCTTTCCCTGATTCTTCCAATACCCCGATGACGGTCAGTTTCCTCCCTAGCATTTTTACCTTTTTCCCAACGGGATCAATATTCCCGAATAACTCCTTGGCTACATTGAATCCAAGAATAACCTGATATCCTCCGTTGCGGTATTCGGTTTCATTATAGAATCTCCCCTTGTCGAATCCAAGGTTAAAGAGTTCCGCATATTTTTCCGTGACGGCAATGGTAAAAGCTCCTTGGACATTGGAACTGCGGTATTCCACGGTTTTACCTCCGATGAAAGAAGTAAACGTGAGGAGTTTGGCTGATTTTACTTTATCCTTGAGGGATTCGTAGTCCTTGAAACTTGGGTTAGGTCGCCTCATCCATTTCCAATAGTTGGCGGAAGGATCCTCCGCCCATGAAAACTTATCGATATAGATTACGTCATCCCCTAATTTCTCGAAGCTATTCCTGATACTCGCCTCCATGGAATCCACGGCTGAGTTCACCATCGTAACACAGAATATACCAATGGAAATACCAAGCAGGGACAGAAGGGTTCTAAGCCCGTTTCCCGTTAATTGTTGGAAAGCTTGGCGGATACTTTCGAAAATGACTTTGAAAAAAGTAATCATAGGATTCCTTCAGATGCCTTAGGCGGAATAGCCGTAGCGCTAATTTCGTAAAATGTACGGCAGTGTCATGAACTAATAGATGAACGGAACGTATTTCTATATGAAAGCATTCTCTGCCGAGGAAAACAATTCAGAATAAAATGTCTAATGGTATAGGCGTGGATTTGTTCCGTACTTGTCACGGGAATTTATATTTTTGTGTCCGATTTTAACTCTTCTGCACCTTGGAAAACCATAAAAGGTTTGGAATGAAGGAATTAATGTCTTTCCTACTTGAGTGCTATTGAGAAAAACAGGATTTATACGCCCCATTTTGGCGAAAAAAAGTTGAAGAACCGATTATATGAAGCTGTCGAAATTTAGATTCGAATTACCGGATGAACTAGTAGCTAAGTATCCCTCCGAGCAAAGGGATGAATCCAGGTTGATGGTAGTACACCGCGATACCGGGAAAATCGAGCATAAGGTTTTTAAGGATGTCATCAATTATTTTGATGAGGGGGATGTAATGATCTTCAACAATACCAAGGTATTTCCCGCCCGTCTTTTTGGCAAAAAGGAAAAAACAGGGGCACGTATCGAGGTGTTCTTGCTTCGTGAATTGAACAATTCCTCCCGTCTTTGGGACGTATTGGTTGATCCCGCCCGTAAAATTCGTGTCGGTAACAAGTTATATTTCACGGACGCGGAGGAAAATGAAATCCTTATCGCCGAGGTAGTGGATAATACCACTTCCAGAGGGCGTACCATCCGTTTCTTGTTTGACGGCACCAATGAGGAGTTTTACGGTGAATTGCACAAGTTGGGTAAAACCCCGCTTCCCAAGTACATCAACCGCGAAGAGGAATCGATGGACCGTGAACGGTACCAAACCATTTACGCTAAGGAAATCGGGGCGGTTGCCGCTCCTACCGCCGGTCTTCACTTCTCCAAGAGCTTAATGAAACGCTTTGAGTTAAAAGGCGTTGATTTTGCGGAATTAACCCTACACATCGGTTTGGGGACTTTCCGTAATATCGAGGTAGAGGATTTATCCAAGCACAAGATGGACGCGGAATATTTTAAAATTCCACAGGAAGCAGTAGATGTAGTAAACAAAGGGCTCCTTGGGAAGAAAAGGGTTTGTTCCGTAGGAACTACTTCCATGCGCTCCATTGAAACCGCCGTTTCCGCCGAGCAACTTTTGAAGGTAGCTGAAGGATGGACCAATAAATTCATCTACCCTCCTTATGAGTTTAATATCGCCAATAGCATGATTACGAACTTGCACTTACCGGCTTCCAGCTTGGTGATTATGGTTTGTGCCTTTGGTGGATATGACTTGATCATGGAGGCATATGCTGAAGCAGTCAAGGAGAAATACCGCTTCTTTAGCTATGGCGACGCCATGTTGATCCTGTAGTAAGGAGTCTTTCTTACCATCAACTGAACAAGTCGGGTACTTATTGATTGGCTCATTAGGTGAATTTTTTGTTGGATATCCAACTAGGCGCTCCCCTAAAA
>JAHDDF010000546.1 GCA_020629475.1 Saprospiraceae bacterium | reverse complement strand
CGTTCCTGAAGATTGGCTCCACCGAAACGAAGGCGAAAACACCTGGTCCGCCTTCGACGTACTCGGTCACCTCATCCACGGTGAAAAAACGGATTGGATGCCTAGGGCTAGAATCATCTTGAGTGATGCCAAACAAAAAACCTTTGAGCCTTTTGACCGCTTCGCGCAAATGCGGGGGAATTATGGCAAGAGCCTATGGAATTTATTCAAGGAATTCGATGAGTTGAGAAAGAAGAACGTAGAGGAATTGGAAAGCTATAACCTTACCGATGAACAATTACAAATGACCGGCTACCACCCGGATCAAAAACTCGGGAAAGTTACTTTGCAACAACTCATTTCTACTTGGACCATTCATGACCTCGTGCATATCAATCAAATGACGAGGGTATTCGCTAAATTGAATAAGGATTTGGTAGGGCCTTGGAAACAATACATCAATTTGCTCGATGATTAAACTAAAAAGAACCGACGCGAAAGATCCTGACTTCACCGGATTAGTGGATGAGCTCAACGCTTATCTCGCCATTACGGACGGGGCGGAACATGGCTTCTACGATCAATACAATGGTTTAGAAGATATCAAATATACCATTGTCGTTTATTTGGATAATCAAGCCGTTTCCTGCGGTGCCATCAAGCATTTTTCCGATACGGATATGGAGGTAAAACGCATGTACACCCATCCTTCGGGCAGGGGACAAGGTTTGGCTTCCCAAGTACTAAAAGGCTTGGAAATTTGGGCGAAGGAATTGGGCTATACCCATTGCATTTTAGAAACCGGGAAACGACAAATTGAAGCCAATTCCTTTTATCCCAAAAACGGTTATGAACGTATCCCCAATTACGGGCAATACAAGGAAATGGAAAATTCGGTTTGTTTTAGGAAAGCATTGGGATAACTCACATTGGACATTTAGGGTAGGGCTACACCCTACCCTAGAGAATAGCCGGTCGTATCCAACCTAAATTTAGGTCGGACACGACCGGCACGCGCAAAGCCCCGACACTCGGGTCGGGGAAAACTAAAACAAGAAAAAATTACCTAAGAAAATTATGCATTAAAATGCAATACTTAAGAATCTTATGTATATTGCAATCATGAAAAAGGAACTACTAAAAGGAACCTTGAAAACCATCGTCCTTCATTTATTGGAAAAAGAAGGGCGGATGTACGGTTACGAGATTAGCCAAAAGGTCAAGGAATTATCCGCCGAAAAGATATTGTTGACGGAGGGAGCGCTCTACCCCACCCTGCACAAATTAGAAGCGGAAGGTTGGCTTACCGCCGAAAAGGAATACCAAGGAAAACGTATCCGCAAGTATTATTCCCTAAGCAAGACCGGGAAATCCGCCGCGAGTCAGAAAATGGAGGAATTCAAGGAATTCATGGATACCATGAAGTTGGTCTTGAACCTGGAACCAAGCACTAAAGCCTAAAGATTTCTTCAGTTCTGACGAAGCAAAAAATCCAAAGCATGAAGTTGAATAATAATCGCCTCCTGTATCTCGCTTATCTTTTGGAAACCAAGGGCATAAAAAACCCGGAAATCCAAGGGGAAATCATGGATCACCTCGCTTCCCATATCGAGGGGAACATGAAACGAAATAACAGCTCATTCCATGACGCCTTGGATACCGCCTTCGAGGAATTCGGGGAAGAGAACCTTATGGAAATCGTTAAGCACCGTCGAGGGATTTTCAGGCAGAAAAGAAACCGAATTATGAAGCATGCTGCCATGATCCTCTTGCTATTCATTAGTGCGGGCGCGTTCTCCATTTATCATTTCGGAAACGAACCGGAAGATACTTGCGCCTCTAAGGATTGCCCCAAGGAGGAAAAGCCGGTTATCGGTCATTCCAATGCCCCTTTCCCGGATAATACACCCGGATTCGGGCAGTTGATTGATAAAGTTCCGGAAAGGGAGAATTCCGGAAAACCGAATTGCCTAGGCAAGCCAAAATGCAATCCGGAAATGTCAGGATTTATCCATCCCTTAGCGGAGGGAAGTTTTCCCGACAGACCCCAAGCCCGCGAACATCAGCCACCGGATGCATATCCCGTCCCCGGGAATCATCCCATTGTAAGCGGTTTTGGCATGAGGCGCCATCCTATACATAAGGTAATGAAGATGCACAAGGGAATTGATATCCGGGCTCCTCTCGGTAC
The DNA here is from genome assembly GCA_020629475.1 of Saprospiraceae bacterium. Taxonomy (GTDB): domain Bacteria; phylum Bacteroidota; class Bacteroidia; order Chitinophagales; family Saprospiraceae; genus JAHDCE01. Next base: position 272 of record JAHDDF010000546.1, on the reverse strand, counting down.
CCCCGTAGTAGCTACTTCCGATGGTAGAGTTTCCCATATTTCAAGAAAGAAAACAGGCTACGGGAATATGATAAAAATCAGGCATGACGAAACTTACAAAACGCTTTATGCCCAATTGTCCAAGATTGATGTTGAATTAGGTCAAGAGGTAAAAAAAGGGCAGAAAATCGGTGAAATAGGTTCATCCGGAACATCTACCGGTCCACACTTACATTATGAAGTGTTCCAAGCGGGAGAGAACGTGAATCCGCAGGATTACGTGAGTATGTAGT
>JAHDDF010000059.1 GCA_020629475.1 Saprospiraceae bacterium | reverse complement strand
TTCCAACGATGACGGCACAGGAATTGGGCTCGCCATATGCAAAAAAGGTACGGAGGGCCTAGGTGGCGAAATCAGATTGGATTCCGAACCCGGTCAAGGAAGTTGCTTTACGGTAATATTACCTTGTGAGTAACCCAACAAAAAATCCCTTATTTCAAATTAAAATAAGGGATTTTTTTGCAAACATAACTTTCAATATTACGCCATCGCGGATTGATATAAAGGAAAGGCTTCCGTGTAAGCATTCACCTCAGCCCTTACTTGAGCAAGAACGGATTCATCCTCGTAATTCATTAATACACGATCTATCCACTCTACCACTTTTTCACAGTCAACCTCTTTGAATCCGCGCGTGGTAATAGCCGCGGTACCGATTCTAATACCGGAGGTAACAAAAGGCGAACGAGTATCAAACGGAACCATATTTTTATTTACGGTCAAGTCAGCGGCAACCAAAGCTTTTTCCGCTTCCTTACCCGTAATATTCTTATTCCTTAAATCAATAAGCATAAGATGATTATCCGTTCCGCCGGAAATAAGGTGGTAATCTTTTGCCACGAATGCATTAGCCATTGCCTGCGCATTACGGATGACCTGCTTACCGTATTCCTTGAATGAAGGATCTAATGCCTCACCAAAAGCAACCGCCTTGGCGGCAATGATATGCTCTAATGGTCCTCCCTGCATGCCCGGGAAAACTCCTGAATTCAAGATGGAAGACATCATAATGGGATTTCCCTTCTTCGTTTTTCTGCCCCAAGGATTTTCAAAGTTCTTCCCCATCATAATCAAACCGCCCCTAGGTCCTCTTAGGGTCTTGTGCGTTGTGGTAGTTACGATGTGGCAGTGCGGAAGTGGATCATTCAATAATCCGGCAGCAATCAAGCCCGCAGGATGCGCGATATCCGCTAATAACAAAGCCCCGACCTCATCCGCAATTTCACGGAAACGAGGATAATCCCAATCCCTGGAATAAGCGGAGGCACCACAGATAATTAACTTAGGCTTATGTTCTAAAGCTTTCTCTCGAACCTTATCCATATCAATGATACCTGAATCTTGCTCTACACCATAAAAAACAGGATTATAGACCTTACCCGAATAATTTACGGGAGAACCATGCGATAAATGCCCACCATGGGATAAATCAAAGCCCAAAACGGTATCACCGGGTTGAAGAACGGCAAGGAAAACGGCAGCATTTGCCTGCGCACCGGAATGCGGTTGAACATTCGCGTATTCAGCACCGAAAAGCTCCTTGGCACGGTCAATCGCTAATTGCTCGACCTTGTCCACTACCTCACATCCTCCGTAATAACGCTTCCCGGGATAACCTTCCGCGTACTTATTGGTCAAGCAGCTACCCATGGCGCGCATCACGTCAGGGGAAGTGAAGTTTTCGGACGCAATCAACTCAACGCCACGGTTTTGGCGTTCCATTTCCTCATGGATCAAATCGAACAATACAGAATCTTTCATCTCAAACCTGAATTTTTATGGATTTGTGATGCAAAGGTAAGCCAAGATCAGCTTAAGAAGTTGCGGGATTTTAGTCTTTTTTGAAAATATCAAAAATCCCGCCCTTGGAATCCTTGTTCTTTGACTTTTCTTTTTGCTTCTTCTTTTTCGCTTTTGCCTTTTGGCGTTTTTTCTTCTTGCGTTTCTTCTTGATTCGATCTACCATTCCGGGTCTTTCCCAGAGGACATACCTCACGGAAAGCGCCGTTTCTGACTCGAATCTTTTCTCACCACCCGTAAAGTTCAAACGGGGCTTATAATCATAGGAAATATTGATTTTCCCGAAGGTTACCTCGGCACCGCCAATAAACGTGGTTCCGAAGGGATTCTTTACGTTCTCCGTATTCTCTCCGGTAATCCAGCCCTTATGCAGACCTATGCCCCCATAGAAATTGAGCTTCTTTATACCAATAAATGAAACATGTCGTTCAATCAAAGCGGTTCCCAAAACGTTATTCCCGCCAAAAGAGGAATGAATGATTCCCTCCACGGAAAATTTCTTCCCGACACGCTGCTGAACCGTCAAACCCCAATCCGTTCCTGCCCTCACGCCTACGGCAGTATTATAGCCTTGTGCCGAAAGCATTGAAAAACCACATACAAGGACCAGAATTATTGAAAGAAATCTTTTCATTTTGATATGCATTATCCGTTGGTTGATGCAGGAAAAACGACCGTAAATCATAAAATCGTATTCAAGGAACGATCCCGTTTAACAATTCGTTAGATAATTAGTCGAGTAATCGGCATCCTTTATCTTGCTTTTCTGTCTTTTACACTTGGAAAAGCCGTATATTGTTAAAAATTTTTGCAAAGAACAACATTTCTTCTTTTCAATGCATCTTAACTCCGGAAACGGTTCATTTTCTTACCAAAGCAACTCGAAATGAAATCTAATTTCAAGTTATTAATCCCTGCCGTGCTAGTCTCGGCTTTCCTCATCTTCTTGGGCGTTTTATTCTTCAGAAACACGGATGTAGCTTCATCCAATGAGTTTCTTTCCCAAACGATGGCGAATCAAACGAAAATCAACGAAAAAACACCTGAGGAAAAGGTTTACGCCCTCCTCGACAAGCCGCTTTACGCTCCGGGCGAAACGGTTTGGTTCTCCGCCTTCGTGAGAAACGGAGCGGATCTTAGCCCATCTTCCACCTCCGAAATTATCCGCGCTGAATTGGTTAATCCAAAGGGCGAGGTTGAAATGGAGTATAAAATCCCGGTAAACGAAAGTGGTTTCGCCGAGGGTGACTTTATTCTTCCTAAGGACCTTCCGGGCGGAAATTATCAATTCAAGGCATATTCCCTTTATCAATCCAATGAGGCGAATCCTGCGGTATTCACCAAGAGCATCCAAGTGCAAAAGGTGGTCATGCCCAATCTAAAAATGGAATTGGATTATCTATCCGAGGCCTATGCCCCGGGAGACCGCGTAATGGCTGAGCTTAAGTTGGAGTCAAACGAAAACAAGGCGATCTCCGCCAAGGAAGTCACCTACGTCGTAAAGGCAAAGGGTGAAAAAATCCTAACCAATCGTGCTACCACCAACCAAGAAGGAATCGCGGATTTGGTGTTCAATTTACCGGAAGGTGTGGATTCCAAGGACGTTTCCCTAAACGTAAAGCTGGATTACCGTGGTGCAGTGGAATCCATTGCCAGAAACGTCCCCGTAATCTTAGGTAATATCGATATGGATTTCTTCCCTGAAGGCGGGGATCTTATTGATGGTCTTAAATCCAAGGTAGCTTTCAAAGCTGTTGACGCTGATGGCGCTCCTGTGGATGTTCAAGGAGTTATTATTGATGATAACGGAAACGAGGTGGCTGATTTCATGTCCTTGCACAAAGGACTTGGTGCATTTGACCTTCGTGCTGAAAAAGGAAATACCTACACGGCACAAATCACCTTCCCGGGTCACATCGATAGAAGCTTCAAATTACCTACCGTTGCGGCTTCCGGCTTCAACATGACCATTGATGAAATCAATGATGAAAACATCGAATTGAAAGTAGGTTCTTCCGCTAAAACGGAAATCTCCCTTTTGGCTTCCGTTCGTGGAAAATCTTACTTTTCTAAAGTTGTTAAAGTAAAAAGAGGGCAAACGAATATCAAGATCCCCTTAGAGGATTTCCCAATCGGTGTTGCTCAAATCACTTTGTTTGATGCCAAAGGAATCGCACGTGCGGAAAGAATGGCTTTCGTAAAGGCAAGTGATGAGCTTTCCATTAATATTGAAACCAATAAGGAAAAATATGCTCCCCGTGAGCAAGTGGATGTTACCGTTTCCGTTAAGGACGGTAAAGGAAATCCCGTACAAACGGATCTTGCATTATCCGTTGTGGATGACCAGTTGCTTTCCTTCGCGGACGACAAATCATCCGACCTTATGTCTTGGATGCTTTTGGAATCCGACATTGATGTTTCCTTGGAAGAAGCGTCCTTCTATTTTGACAAGGAAGAAGCGAACGCTGAGGAAGCAATGGATTATGTCCTTATGACTTCCGGTTGGAGGCGTTTTGCTTGGGAAACCGTTACTGAAAACGAATTGCCAAAATTCGACCAACGTGCGGAGGTTATGAAAGTAGCCGGTACCGTCTTGGACCACGAAGGAAATCCAATTCCTAAGGCAAAGGTTCAAATCATCGATAGCGATAAGCGCGCGGTTCCCACTCAATCCGATGGTTACTTCGAGTTTGACGAGGTTGATCTTACCCAACAAAATATCACTGTCGCGATTTCCGCTCCCGGGCATTTCCGCCAAGAGCAGGTTGTAGGTGATTACGGAAATTACGATTACCAATTGTTCTCCCGTGAATTGGCGCAAAAGGCAGGCTTAGCGGTAAATGAAAGAGCTAACCGCGTAATCCAAGCGGAGCAGCTAGGATTGAACGATGATGTTCAACAAGCGGAGCCTAAACGTCAAATCGTTTCCTCCTTCGCTACCCAAACCAATTTCCAAGTAGTGAATTTCAGGGGAAAGAAGGAGCGTTATAATGATGATAACGAAGAGGCTTACGGTTACGACCCCGAAGAGGAATTCGAGGGCACCGAATACGAAATGTATGACCACCGCCTTCGTCGTCAAACTACGGCAACCGTTGAAACCAATGAAGACCTAAGAGGTGCCATCCTTTCGGATGTAGCATTCTACCGTGTTCGTGAGTTCCCGGTGAAGAAATATAAGTCTACCGGAATGAAGGAGCGTACGGATTTCCGAAGCACCGTTTTCTGGGATGGTCACCTTGAAACGGATGAGAATGGAGTTGCCAAAGTTACATTCTGGAACAACGATGCCGTTACCTCTTTCAACATGACGGTAGAAGGAATGTCTAACGACGGAAAAATCGGTCGTTCCGAATCTAAATTTTACACGCAATTACCTTTCTCGATTTCCACGAAATTCCCCGTAGAAGTTACTATGGGCGATGAGTTCGAAATCCCGGTTACTTTAACCAATACGACCAAGGAAACCCTTACGGGCAAATTGGATCTTAAGCATCCGACTACATTGGCATCCAAAAAGGATCCTTCCGGCACTTATACTTTGGCTCCCGGTGAATCAAGAACCGTAATGGCGAAGTATAAGGTAAAGAACGATGTAGTGGAAGGTGATATGGATAATATCATTATCGGTTTCGCCTCCGGTTTATTCGAGGATAAAATCAACGAGGACATTACCGTTGTACCACGTGGTTTCCCGACCCGTGTTGCCTTCTCCGGAACGGGGATGGAAACGGAATACGAAATCAAGATTGGCGGAATGGAGAAAGGAACCTTGGATGTTGAACTTCAAGCCTACCCTTCCGCACTTTCCGAGTTGATTACCGGAATGGACGGAATGATGAAAAAGCCGTACGGCTGCTTCGAGCAATCTTCTTCCTGCAATTATCCGAATATCCTTGCTTTGCAATATCTAAGGGAGACCAACCAGAGCAATCCTGAAATCGAGAAAAAAGCGCATGAATTGTTGAAATACGGTCATGAGCGCATTTCCGGATTCGAATCCCCTAACGGTGGTTTCGAATGGTTTGGTGGACCTGTAGGTCATGAAGCTATTTCCGCTTTTGCTATTATGCAGTTCACCCACATGAAAGAGGTGTATAAAGGTGTCGATCAAGGAATGATTGACCGTTCCGTGGCATGGTTGAAAAACCGTCGTGACGGAAAAGGTGGATGGGAACGTCATGAGCGTACCACTTGGTCCCTAGGACTAAGGAATACCGACGAGGATGTTTTCAACGCATTCATGATGTATTGCTTGTCCGAGGCAAAGGTTAAAGGATTCTCCGCGGAGTTGGCTGTTGTTGAAAAAGCGGCTTCCCAATCCGATGATCCTTACTTGGTAGGTATGGCGGCTCTAGCGCACCATAATTACGGTCACAAGAAAATCGCAAAGGAATTAACCGAGCGTGCGGATCAGCTTTTGGCTTCCAATACCATGACCGTTTCCAATGATCGCTCTACCGTATTCGGTGGTGTTGGTACGAACTATGAAATGGAGGCAAAATCCTTGCTTCTTATCAACTTGACCAACCAGAAGAATTACGACTTCAAGCGCGTAAAAGCCTTGGCTAAGGAAATTCGTGAAGGTCGTCAATGGAACGGGGCTTTCGGTCCTACGCAAACAACCGTTCTTGCTATGCGAGCCATCTTGGCGTACAGCAAAATCGCGAAGCAAACCGTTGATGATGGCACCATTGCCTTCTACGTAGCCGGTAAGCGCGTGGCGGAGCAAGATTTCAAAGCCAATCAAACGGAAACCATCGTTATGGATGGTCTAGAGCAATTCTTCAAGGAAGGTGTAACCGATTTCGAAGTGGTCTTCGAAGGTACGAAGCACCCAATGCCTCATACCGTTTCCTTCAAGTGGACCACCCTTAAACCGGGTACTTCCTCTGATGCTCCAATTGCTTTAAATACGGATATCAAAACCGAAAACATTAAGGTAGGCGATCAAGTCCGCATGAACGTGGAAGTGAAAAACGTTACTCGTAAAAATCAACCCACTCCAATGGCTATCGTAGGTATTCCTGCGGGGCTTAGCCTTCAAGCCGAGCAATTGAATGACTTGGTGAAGGATGAGAAAATGGCGTACTACGAAATTTCAGGTAATAACTTGATCATGTACTTCCGCTATATCAAGGGTAAGGACAGCAAGCAAATCCCCTTGGATTTGAAAGCTGAATTCGCGGGTAACTTTAAAGGTTCCGCAGGTTCCGCTTATGCTTACTATAATGACCAGGAGCAATTCTGGGCGGATGGTGAAGAAGTAATTATCCGCAACTAATCATCGATAATTAATCGATTCGGGAAGGCAGCTTTTAATTTGAAAGCTGCCTTCTTTTTTTGAGAAAGAATATGATAAGACCCTATTTACCTAAAGACAGATTAGCTTGCATTTCCATCTTCAAAAGCAATTGTCCCAAGTATTTTAATGCCTCCGAATTAGAGGGTTTCAAAGTTTGGTTAGATGGCCAAGATCAAGGTAAATTGGCTTACGGGAATTCAGAAGCGGAAAATTATTTTGTAGTCCTTATAAAGGAACGGATAGTAGGTTGTGGCGGTTACTACATCAAGACCGAAAACTTAGAAGCTCGAATGGCTTGGGGGATGATTCACAGCGATTATCACCTGAAAGGGTCGGGGAAAAGCTTATTCCAATTTCGATTAGAAGACATCGCCAACAAATATCCTAATTCAGGAATTTCCCTGGATACCTCCCAACACACTTTTCGTTTTTTTGAACGCCTTGGCTTCGAAGTAAACGAAATAATCCCTAATGGCTTTGGTCCGGGCTTGGATCAATATGAAATGAAATATAAAACAAGATAGCATGTTTAACCTATTCAATAAAAACAAGAAAAAGCAGGACGATATATTCCCCTTATTTTCAAAATACGCGGAGCATTTAGTGGTTTTCATGGGCATGCAATCCCAAGGAAATTATTCGCCTATTGCCGCATTTGAAAAAAGTGACGGTAGTATGGTTGGCTACTTATATATCGCCGATAATCATGCTTATCAATATGATGTCCCTGAAACATTGGAAATGATGAAAAGGGAACTAGGCGGCAGATTGAGAAGGAATGAAATCCGATCCTATGCCATCATGTACCATTCATGTTTTGAATACGGAGGAAATGAACATCATACTCCCGCAAATAATGAAGGTGAATTCAAATCCATTACCACTTCACTTTACTCAGGGAATAAGGAGAATCATATACCCCTGCCCTACTCTTTTGACCAAAGCGGCTTGAATTTCCAAGGCTTCCGGAATTTCACCCCGGAACAAAATCAAAGGATTTTTAATACCCAACCAGTACAAGGAAAAAATTACTTCGAAGAACGGGTAAAAATGGAAGGTCCTTCCTATGAAAATGAGGCGGGCATAAAAATCGTTACATCCAATACCGGTTTTATCGGCCATACTTGGGCAGGTATTTTCGGGAAGGATAATTGGGATAAGGGAGCACGGGAATATTTCGCGATGGCTGCCGCTAAAGCCCAAGGCGGAAAATCAAATACGCCTTCCCCCGGCGTAACGGTCTTCGAGATGGAAAAAACGGACATCAATTATATCGCCCTTGAAAAAGACGGAAACTTACTCAGTGCTTTACCCAGAATAGTTACCAAAAGAAAAATCCCTTCTACCGTAAAGGAAATTTTGGAATGGGAAAACGTGGGAGATTTGGAAGCTATTGTCAGTGCTAGCGGAAGAGATTCTTTCATGCTAAAATTCCTTGCCTCGGATTATGCCATAAATAAGGAAAAGTACCATTCGCAAAAAAACCATGACCTTTGTATTGCTGGCATAGGGTTTATCATCCAAGCATCCGACATGGGAACCGGCGATTACAAGCATAAAACCAAGGACGGCGAAGAAGTTACCTTCTCTGAAGGTTTCTGTTCATACATGCCCTACAATGACTTATTCCAACTTGGTTGTTTTAATATCGTTTCCGTCCTGAAAGGATACCGCAAAGTCAATTTCGACACCATTCAATCCGAGGGTGGATACATGCTTACCTTAAAACTCATCAATCACCCTGACCAAGAAGACTTCTTCACCATTGATGTTTTCGTACATGAACAAAATATGAAAATCAAACCCGAGGATTTGGTTTCAGGAATGGGAATTGGTGGGGTAATTCAAATGGTTGGGTATATTGATTCATAAGTAAATCCTTTACAATATTTTATAAGCCTTTTGGATTTAACTCGATGGGATAGTAAAAATAAATCCTTGAAAAACTTCAGGTAAATGCTGGATTTTATTGCCTCGAAATAATATATTTGAATTTGAGGAAATGCGCTCTTGTATTTCAAAATAATACTCCTCCTTTTTTACCCTAACAATATTCATACAGACTACTAATTCGTATACCCATTTTACCTAATCTAATTTTAAGATTAAGGTAGTTTTTTGCACACTACTGCTTTTGACAATAAGTTTTCACGAGGGACAAAACCAAATTACCGGTTTTTGATCCTGCCTGTATTTTAATTTCTAAACTTATTTTCAATGCAACGTCTTTTACCTTATTTACTCCTTGTCGTGTTATTCTTATTCACGACCAATTCCTCCTTTGCCCAAGTCGGGATCAACGACGACAATTCCAGCCCGGATGCCTCTTCCATGCTGGATGTCAAAAGTACGGACAAGGGTATTCTAGTTCCAAGAATGAATACCACCCAAAGAACCAACATCTCATCCCCCGCAACGGGTCTTTTGGTCTATGATACTTCCGTAAATTCATTTTGGTATTTCAATGGAACAACTTGGGTGGATTTATCCGAGAATACGGATGCCTACTGGGAAATTTCAAGCGGTACAAATATTACTAACACCAATGAAGGGAATGTAGGAATCGGGAATATCGCGGCAACGCAAAACCGTTGGCAACTAACCGTTAAGGATACAACGAATGCCATGCTCAATTCCGATAGTATTGACGTAAGCGAACTCTTCATGGTACTTACCCGAAACCTCAATGAAAACAACACGGGTATAGGAATAGGTTTTCAAAGTACCTCCACCGTTACCGGAATGGGTGCCGCAATCGTACATGAAAGAACCAATTCTAATTCTCGAGGAAAATTACACTTTGCTACCAAGGCAAGCGGAAGCGCCGCCGATGAGGACTTACCGATTAACATGACCATCGACGAATCAGGATCCGTAGGGATCGGAATTACAGCTCCGTCAGAAAAACTTCATGTTGAAGGTGGAAACATCCTTGCGGACAGAGGTAGTTCTACAAGTAGTTTATCACGGATTTTAACCCTTGGTGGCGCTAGAAACGGCGACAGTACTTTCGGGCGAATCGATTTCCAAAATTATGATTCGGATAATGGTGTTGCAGATTACACGGGGGCAAGTATACAAGCCAACAACGGTGGTGACGCCACTGATAACGGAAATTTAAGATTCCTGACTTACAACGGTTCCCTTTCTGAGCAAATGAGAATCACCGAAGAAGGAAGGGTCGGAATCGGGGAAACGGATCCCCAGTCAAGCCTTGATGTCGCCGATATCGCAGTTATCGGAAACATGTCGGTCGGCTCCGAGGGTACGGACCAAGGAACTTCTTCCGTTGCGGGTGCAGGATTTACCGCTACACCCTGGCTATATACCAATGCCGTTGAGGCACAAGGGGAAAGAGGTTCTGCCTCAACACTCATTACCTTAGGGGCGGATGGAACATATGGTGTAGCGGATGAAATTCACTTTGTTACAGCAGGAAACAGCCAAATGCAAATCGCAAGTGATGGGAAAATCGGGGTTGATAAAGATCCTGACACGGATATACATATCAGACAATCCCAGCAAAGCATCACCGGAGGAACAGGTGGAATCAAGTTTGAAACCTCAAGTGATGCTACCGATTATTGGAGAGTTTATCACAGTGGTATTTATTTCAGTTTCAATTTACAAGGGGCTCGCGTGGCTTACGTAAATACCAATGGCGCATGGACAGTTGACTCCGACTTGAATTTAAAGAAAAATATTAGCGGGCTTCAACCTACCCTAAACCGGATTATGCAATTGCGACCGGTAAAATACCATTACAAGGAACAACCCAATAGCGCCTCAAAATCCCTTGGATTTATTGCACAGGAAGTACAGCCTTTATTCCCGGAGATGGTTGTTACCGGAGAGGACGGGAAATTAGGTATGTCCTATTCTTACGCAGGCGTTATCGCAATAAAAGCCATTCAAGAGCAACAAGAAATTATTGATTCGCAACAAGAGCAAATTAATAATCAAGAAGAAAGATTAAACGCTCTTGAAAAAGAAATCGAAGAATTAAAAGCTTTAATAAAGCGGTAATTGATACTTTTTACCCATAGGCAACATAGCTAAAGGGTAATTTTTAAGTACGCTAAATTCATTCTTATGAAAAAAATTATTATTGCCGTTTTACCTCTTTTAGTCTGCTATTTGGGGAAGGCGCAAAATACATTTCATATATCGGGGGCTAACGTAGTCCAAAGTGGTGGTAATATTGTAATTACGGACGGTAATTTTATTAATAACGGAACTTTCAATGCCATTTCGGGTAATGTTACAATGGAAGGTACATCCTCAGGAAACTCTACCATTGAAGGAACAAGTGTTACAACGTTCAACGGGCTTACGGTTAATCGGGCAACCGATATGTTACTATTGGAAAACAATGCCGCCATATCAGGCACACTAAATATGGTTTCCGGGCTTTTGGATATTCAAGCCTTCGATCTTACGATTATGTCAAGCGGAACGATTTCCGGTACAAGCGGGGAAAGCTTCGTTCGAACTTCCGGCTTAGGGACGCTGATTCAAACCGTTGCTGCCGCGGAGGTTACATTTCCCGTCGGAAAAAATAGTTACACACCGGCACGACTGTCAAACTCAGGAACCTCCGATGTTTTCGATGTTCGGGTAACGGATGAGGTTTTCACTGAAGGGACTTCCGGCATTTTAGTCGATCAAGATAATGTTGATCTTACTTGGTTCATCAATGAAGGTACGGCAGGCGGTTCGGACGCGTCCCTTACCCTTCAATGGAATACGGCTGAGGAATTAACCGGATTTAATCGTACGGCTTGTTTTGTAACAAGATATGATGGTTCGGAATGGAGTCAAAATACGCTTGCATCCGCCTCCGGTTCCGATCCGTATACTCGAAGCCTTTCCGGAATAACCGAATTCTCCCCTTTTACGGTCTCTAGTAACAGTGCGGTATTACCCGTTGAATTACTTTCTTTTACCGCTAGGAAGAGAAATAATCAATCCATTTTAGAATGGTCAACCGCTACGGAAATTAATAATGATTATTTCGATATTGAATGGAGTACCGATGGCGAAACCTTCGAACACATCTCCTCACAAAGAGGTGCGGGCACAACCAACGTACAACAGAATTATCAAGACCTCCATTCGACTCCTGCTATAGGTTTAAATTATTATAGGTTAAAGCAAGTGGATTTTAATGGTTCCTTCCAATATTCAAATGTTGAAGTATTACATTTCAAAAAATCCGAAATTTTCAACCTCTTAATTTATCCGAATCCTGCGGACCATTATCTAATAATTCAGTCTTCTGAGAGAGAACAATTCAGAATCATGGATATAAAAGGAAGGATTATTAAGGAAGGTCTACTCCCTGCCGATGGAAGAATTAATTTAATGAGTATTCTCCCCGGGAACTATATTCTAAACATCGGTAATAAAAATGAAAAATTTACCATTGTTAGATAAGACCATTCCATTTCAAACCGAAAAGAAATGAATCTTATCGATTTTTCAGAAGCCCTCTCAAAATTGTTTTGAGAGGGCTTTTATTGATTAGAACTTGTTCCGATTTTATCCGATTACTTAGAAACGCGGTGTAAATACCGAGGCTTTAAAGAGACTGCAAGGCATCTTATTATCTTTTGTTAACCGGGACCTCTCCTTTTCCTTTTACCTTTAAGGAACAAGGAGAAAAAATGAAGGATTTCAAAAACAAGGTTGTAGCCATTACCGGCGCGGGTTCAGGCATGGGGCGTGCCTATGCTGTTGAATTCGGAAAGTTAGGTGCTAAACTAGCCTTAAACGACTACAATGAAAAAGGATTAACGGAAACGGTTGAATTACTACAAAGCCAAGGAATAAATCACATTTACTCCAAGGCATTCGATGTTTCCGATAAGGATGAAATGTTCTCCTTTGCCAAGGAGGTAAAAAATCATCTTGGTAATACCCATATCATTATTAATAATGCCGGGATTTCCGGCAAGGGCGATCCTTTCTTTATTGGCGAAACGGAGGACTTTGACCGGGTTTTGGAGATTAATCTTTACGGTGTCATCTATGGTTGTAGGGCGTTCCTCCCTCAAATCGTGGAGAACAATGAAGGCGCGGTGGTCAACGTAGCAAGTATTTTTGGTCTAATCGGTGTTCCTGGCGTTTCCGCTTATTGTACTACTAAATTCGCGGTAAAAGGATTTACGGAATCCCTAATGGTCGAATTCCACAAATCTCCCATTGGCATTCATTGTGTAATGCCCGGTGGAATTGATACCGCTATTGCCGATAATTCACCCAATGCGGATGAATTTAAAAAGACATTAAAAACACCGGCGGAAGATGTCGCTAAATATTTAATCAAATGCATCAGAAAGAAAAAACCGAATGTATTAATTGGTTTTAATTCAGGAAAATTCAATCTCGTATCAAGATTCATGCCCTTGAAAATGAGAATAAAATTTGCTTGGAATATGATGTCCAAGATGGGTGTACTTTGGCAATACGAATCCTTCAATAGTTTAATGAAAAAGTAATTTCCGGTAAATGAACCACTACGATATAATCATTATTGGTGCGGGGCTCTCAGGGATTGGTGCCGCTTGTCATTTCAGTATGAATTGCCCGGATAAATCCTACGTTCTTTTTGAAGGAAGAAATAACATCGGAGGCACTTGGGATTTATTCAAATACCCGGGAATCCGTTCCGACTCCGACATGCACACCTTTTCATTCAAATTCAAACCTTGGACCTACAACAAAACCATTTCAGATGCTTCAACCATAATGCAATATTTACAAGAAACGGTTGATGAATACAAAATCAAAGAAAAGATAAAATTCAATCATTTCATGACTGAAATTTCTTGGTCATCAGAAGACAATAAATGGACAATTAAAGGCACCGATAATTCAAAAAATGAACCCGTAATATCCACTTGTAATTTCATTATGCTATGTACCGGATATTATGATTACGAAAAGGGCTACACGCCTGATTTCAAAGGCTTAGAAAGTTATAAGGGACAATTTATCCATCCCCAAAAATGGACGGATGATATCAACTATGAAAACAAGGAGGTAATCGTTATTGGAAGCGGAGCAACCGCGGTTACGCTCATCCCTACAATGGCGAAAAAAACCAAGCATATAACTATGCTCCAACGCTCCCCTACTTATATTTTATCACGCCCATTGCATGACCCGTTCGCTAAGTTCGTTCACAAAATAATGCCCAATAAAATGGCGCATTTCTTTTCCAGGTGGAAAAATATTCTTTTAAGCATGTACCTCTATCGGGCATCCAAGAAAAATCCGGATGCCGTAAGGAAATTCATTAAAGGTCAGGCAAAAAAAGTATTGGGCCCGGATTATGATGTAGATACTCATTTCAATCCAAAATATAATCCCTGGGATGAAAGGCTTTGCGCCATCCCCGATAATGACTTATTTAATACCATAAAAGAAAATAAATGCACGGTAATTACCGACCATATTGAAACCTTTACCGAAGAAGGAATTAAATTAAAATCAGGAAAAGAATTAAAGGCGGATCTCATTGTTTCCGCTACCGGATTAAATATTAAAATAGCCGGAGGCATGGAAATTACGGTCGACGGTAAAAAAATGGAGCTTGGTAAATTAATTAATTATAAAGGATTAATGTTGCAAGATATTCCCAACCTAGTGGCAATAATCGGATATACCAATGCTTCTTGGACTTTAAAGGCGGATTTGGTTTGTGAATATACTTGTCGATTATTGAAGCACATGGATAAAAACGGCTACTCTTCCTGTGCGCCTTCACTAAAAGGGGAAGACACGGAAATGTCTCCCGTCATTGATTTTACCTCAGGCTATATTCAAAGGGGAATGGCAAAAATGCCAAAACAAGGCAAGGAGTTTCCTTGGCGACTTCACCAAAGTTATGTCAAGGATATGGTCAATTTGAAGTACAAAAAAATTGACGACAGGTACCTAGTCTTTAAGTAGAACATGGTATCTAATTCAACATGACCCAAAAACTTTTTTCAAAAAAACATTTGCATTTTCGAAACAAAAAATCATACCTTTGGTTATCTAATACATCAAATGCGAAGGAACAATATGTTCAATACCGTACATCATATCCATCATCATTTCAACGCTTCCGGCAGACGGGTAGTGGATGATGTCCTATGTATGAACGGTTGATATTTTATCAATTCCTTTCATTCAAAAAAGGCTTGCCGCTAACCGGCAAGCCTTTTTTGTTTTTGTACCCTTCACATCCATCAACCACACATTTCCGAAAATGTCAAACAGATTAAAAATAGCCGTTCAGAAAAAAGGTCGCCTCAGCGAAGGAAGCCTTAAACTCCTGAAAGAGTGCGGTATTTCCATCACCAACGGAGGAGGAAAACTCATGGCGGTTGCCTCGGATTTCCCCTTGGATGTCCTATATCTCCGGGATGACGACATTCCCAAATACGTAAGCTCCGGCGTAGCCGACCTAGGAATCCTAGGAGAAAACGTATTCATCGAAAAGAATCAAAGCTGCATACTTGTAGAGAAACTAGGCTTTTCAAAATGCAGACTCTCCTTGGCAATCCCCAGGGAAATCGATTATCCCGGCATCCAATATTTCCAAGGAAAAAGTATCGCTACCTCCTACCCTGTCCTCCTTGGGAAATACCTCCA
>JAHDDF010000545.1 GCA_020629475.1 Saprospiraceae bacterium | reverse complement strand
CTTGCTGCGCTTGTGCCTCTTTCATCGCTTTTTCCAAACGATCCTGGAATCCGCCTTTCTTTTTCGGTTTCTTCTTGTAGTCCTCTAATTCCTTTGCGACCTTCTCTTTATTGATAACGAAGTTCTTGGTTATCAATGTCAAAGCAATATTGATTAAATTGGAGAAGAACATGTAACAAGTCAATGCCGCAGCCATGGAATTAAAGAACACCAAGAACATCAACGGCATAAAGTACTGCATGTATTTCATGGCGGGATTCGCCGACATATCCATGTGCTTGGAGTTGTAATAGGTGTAAATCACCGTGGTAATTGCCCAAAGGATGGTAAACAAACTGATATGGGCACCGTACATCGGGATTTCAAACGGCAACCAAGCAATGGCATCATAGGATACCAAATCGGAAGCCCAAAGGAAACTCTCCTGACGGAAGTCGATATAAGCCGGGAAGAAACGATATAGGGCAATCCAAATCGGCATTTGTATCACCATCGGTAAACATCCCCCGAGCGGATTCACACCGGTTTCCCGGTACAACTTCATCGTTTCAACTTGCACCGCTTGGGAATCATCCCCTATTCGCTTCTTGATTTTCTCAATCTCCGGCTTCAATGCAGCCATCTTGGATTGGGAATAAAGCATCTTATAGGTCAGCGGGAACAAGGCAAGCTTTACGATAAGGGTCAAAAGGATAATTACGACTCCTTTATTACCAATAAATCCGGAAAGCAAATTGAAAATCGGACGGATAATCCTACGGTTCAAGGTTCCCAAAATGGAACGACCGAAAGGTATGATATCCTCTAAATCCTGCTCGAATCCGGTTAGAATCTCGTATTTGTTGGGACCGGTGTAAATGGTCATACCGAAGTCTTCAACAGGAACCTCCATGACGGAACGAACGATTTTCAAATTCTCGTCCTCCGTATCCAAGGCTTTGGTTTCATTCAAGGCGGAAGGGAATGCATTATCCGCCATGATAGTCGTATTGAAGAACTGATTGGCGTGAGAAACCCACTTAACGGGTTGCTTGATTAAATCGCTATCATCACCACGGCAGGAGCAGTAGGTCGGATCATCATCCGTTTCTTTCCAATATACCGTGGTATACATGCGCTCGTAATCGTCCGCCTTCTCGATTTTGTCCAAGTAATTCAGGACTTCCAACTGTGGTGTCCCATCCAGGATTCCCTCGATTCCTACGAACTTCACCTCGTATTTCAGCACATAGTCATCACCTAGTTGGTAACGTTGTTCGAAATACCGATCAGCACCCGCATAGGCACGGAAAACTACCGCATTGGCTTCCTTGATCGTTTTGAAATATAATTCCTCGGATTCCAATCCACCGCGTACGCCACGAACATTAAGCTTGTAGGAAAACTTGTTCTTATCATCCTCGAAAAGAAGAAGCGGCTCTTTGATCTCGTTCTTGTTTTCATCAAGAACAATCTTGGAATATTCTTTTAACTGAATTTGTGTAAGGCGTCCACCTTTACTGGAAAAGGTATACTTGGCTACATCATTTTCAAGGGTAACCGTTTCATCCGTACCCGTAGCGGATAAGGCAAAATCACCAAACTGCGCTACATATCTTTGATCCCTCAGAGAATCAGCGATTTCGGGAGACAATTCCCTAACGGCAGGATTTTCCGCCGTGGAGGAGGTATCTACTTGGGCTACTTGGGTTGAATCCCTTCCCATTTCAGTTTCCCCTGCATTTTCCGCAGGATCAGGATCGGGCATCAACCAGAAATATGCCACCATCAATAGTCCTAGAAGACCAAAACCGATGAGGCTATTCTTATCTTTCATTTTGTCGGATTTTCTCAACCGGAACCCAAAAACGGATTCCTATTCAAATAAGAACCGCAAAGGTAAGCTTTTGGGTCGAAGGGACATTGTGAAATCCTACTAATAATCAGGATGCAGGGATAAATCCATCTATAACCGCGACAAACGAGCCCTCAAAAAATGGTCAGCAATGACCAATGCCGCCATCGCCTCCACAATCGGAACCGCTCTAGGCACTACACAGGGGTCGTGTCTCCCCTTCCCTTGGACTTTTACGGCATTACCTTCCTTGTCTACGGATTCTTGTTCTTGGACAATCGTTGCAACGGGTTTGAAAGCCACTTTGAAATAAATATCCTGTCCATTACTGATTCCTCCTTGGACACCGCCTGAATAATTCGTTTTAGTGGAAATGGAATCTCCCTCTTTTATAAATCTATCATTGTGCTCAGAGCCACGCATTTTGGTTCCTTCAAATCCGGAGCCGATTTCGAAGCCCTTACAAGCATTGATACTGACCATTCCCTTAGCCAAATCCGCGTGAAGCTTATCAAAAGCGGGTTCCCCTAAACCAACGGGCATTCCGGTAACCACACAGGAAACCACACCGCCAATGGTATCACCGGCTTTTCTGACTTCCCGGATTAAAGTTTCCATT
>JAHDDF010000058.1:8420-15577 GCA_020629475.1 Saprospiraceae bacterium | reverse complement strand
GCTTGCCGTTGCTAAAATCCTAGGAGTTATTGCTATAACCACCCGTCTGAACAAGACTTTAAAGGAATGGGCATACGCCGGATTTTTCTTTGACTTTATGCTTGCCGCAGCCGCCCATATTATGGTGGCGGACGGGGCACATTGGACCGCCATTATCGCTACCGTTCTTATCCTTACCTCTTACATATTCGAGAAAAGAGCATTTTCATCACAATGATTATGCTCCACTTGAAAATATGATTAATTCATATTGTTATTTGGCATAATATTTACTACCTTTCTTAGCTACCTGAGCGAAGGAACGGTATTGTTATGACAAAGAAAGAAAAACAAATAAAACGATTTGACCCGAATGGCCCCGGATTGAATAACGGGAATTTCATTGGCCTTCCCTTTACGAGGGAAACAGCATCCGTGGTCATCCAAACCGTTCCTTGGGACGCTACCACGTCTTACGCTGCAGGAACCTCGGCAGGTCCACGAAATATTCTTGATGCCAGTCTTCAATTGGACTTGTATTTGGAAGACGATCCTGATTGTTGGAAAAAGGGTATTTACTTCAAGAACCCTAGCAAATCCATTCTTAAACTCAGTCGGGATACCCGTCCTATTGCCGAAAACGTAATTAATGCCTTGGAAAGCGGGGAAAACCCCGGAGCCCAAGACTTAAAAACCGTGAACAAGGCATCGGCAACGGTTAATCGATGGGTAGAGAAAAAAACATCCATTCTCTTAGGCGAAGGAAAAAAAGTAGGATTAGTTGGCGGTGAGCATTCGGCACCTTTAGGTTTTCTAAAAGCCTTATCCAAAAGGCATTCCTCCTTCGGTATTCTACAATTGGATGCACACTGCGACCTAAGAAAAGCTTATGAGGGTTTTAAGTATTCCCATGCCTCCATTTTTTATAATGCTTTGTCCATTCCTCAAATTTCAAACCTGGTTCAAGTAGGAATCAGGGATTACTGTGACGAAGAGGCGCAACTAGCGGAAACGGACGAAAGAATTTCCCTATTTACCGATCAGTATATCAAGGAGCGCTTATTCAATGGTTATTCCTTTTCCGGATTGGTGGAAGGAATTATCGCCTCCTTGCCTGATGAGGTTTATGTCAGTTTTGATATTGATGTTTTATCCCCGGATTTATGTCCGGGCACGGGCACTCCTGTTCCGGGAGGATTCAGTTTTGACCAAGCCGTTTTTATCCTAAAAAAACTAAAGGAAAGCGGTAAGAAAGTTATCGGTTTCGACCTTTGTGAAGTAGGCGGAAAAAATGAGTGGGACGGAAACGTAGGTGCACGTATCCTTTATCGTTTAATTTCTTTGCTGTAGGTATAAAAAAATCCCTGCGGCGGGTACCGCAGGGAAATACGACTACAAAAAATCAACCTAAAATATCTTACTTCTCTTCAAATTCCACGGAGAGGATATATGTTTTCCCCTTGTTCAAATCATCGGATTCAATGGTCTCGTAGTTCAAGCGACGCTTGATGTAGGCATCCAAATCGACGTCACTAGAATCAGTCGTCAATACGATTACCTCGTTATCCTCATTAATAAGGAATTTGATTTTGACTTTCAAGCCATCGGGATTATATTCTACTAGATAATCCGTGGATAAACGGTCTTTTACGAAGGAGCGAACTTCCTCTTCCCCTGCAGGACCGGAGTTACCATTTCCTGCATAAACACTTAATGAACAAACACTTAAAAGGGCAACAAATAAAAATTTAATCGCTTTCATCATTTCGGTTTTTAATAAAAGGTGATTGAAAATTGATTTCACTAGTATTGACACCCCGAATGATAAAACGTTGCTTAAAAATTCATTTTTTACTCCGAATCAATGTAATTTTCCGATAAACTCATCTCTTAGGACGACAAAAAAACTACCGTCACATATTTAGCATGCCTTTCGACCAATTATCCCAATAAGGACTCCAGTTCCGTTTTTATAATTCGCCTCATGGTGGTTTTCATTCTACCGGCTTTTCTGTATGCTTTAATCGCCCTTGTAGCACCATAGGAATAGTCCAACTTAAATATATAATGGTGGCAACGAGCAATGAAAAAGTAAACGTCACCTGACTCCGGTTCTTTTTCGGCTATCCTTTCCCACAAGTACAGGCCCGCCTCTAATTTCTCCCTCATACCCCAAGCATAACTACAATGTTCGGCGGTGGATTTTAAATGTTCATATAAATGAGGAGTGTCCAAGAAATAAGATTCTAGGACTTCTTTACCTAATAAAAATTTCTTGTAGTGATAAACGGAATGGGGTGGCTTAAAAAACATGACTTTCATTTGTTCCTCCTTCAAGGAAACCCCGTACACCCATTTCTTCAAAAAACCCTTGATTTCCGCTCTAACTAGAGGCTTAGGATGAAACTCTAAGGCAAGGGTTACTTCCGGCATTAAATGTTCATGGAGTAAAAGTGCATTCCCCGACAGAGACATGGCAAGGTTTATGTCATGTTCAAGTGGGGACATCCACAATCGCCGTAAATTCAAAATGGCTTTTTCTGACAGCTCCATATTTCTTATAATCCCAAAGTGAAGTAAAATAATCTTTTGCCGTATGGACTTTGTTAATTCTTTATGGCAAAGTTCAAAAATCCCGAAAGCTTTTTTAAATTTCGGGATGCACAACCCGCCAAACATATATACACTTTAAACTTTTACCCATTCTATAGTCTAAATAATACTATAGGGTGTTTTAATCTGGCTTTTACCAAAAACGAAAAACAAAACCCGCGGCGCAAAACATGAAACCATTTAATCTGCTAATATTCATCGATGATGATGAGGCAACGAATTATTATAACCGGTATATCATAGAGGAAATTAATATTTCCAAGGAATGCAGATTCTTTCAGAAAGCGGAAGAAGCACTAGAGTATTTCAAAAACCTAAACGACCCCACACTTATCCCGGATGTCCTTTTCTTGGATATTAACATGCCTAGAATGAATGGTTGGAATTTTCTTGAGAAATTCAAGGAACTGAAAATGGAAAAAACGCCTAGGGTCGTTATGTTATCCACTTCCATCTCCCCGAAGGAACACTCCCGGGCACGCGAGGATGAAATGATTTATAAATTCATCAACAAACCCTTAACCCAAGAAGCCTTGGTGGATCTAAACGGGGAAATTTTAGCAGCTTAAAAGTTTTTACTTCATTTATATAATCTATGTCTCGTGTTCCCTAGGACTGGTATTCAAGCCGTATTCCTTCGCTTTCTCCGAAACGGGAACGACCAGCCTCTTAAAAATCCCGGGTATTCCGGCCTGAACGGTTTCACTTTTCCTGAACCTCCAGTACTCATCCTTCCTTTTTTGTGTTTCTTTTTCGAAATCCACAATAGGATAAGGGTAATCCTTACCTAGTTTACAATTATAAAAGGTCTGCTCCATGGGAGATAACTGCCACGGGCGCGCGATAAGCCCGGGAGGAACATCTTTTAACTCTGGGAGGAATTCCTTCAAGAACAAACCTTCAGCATCATGCTTTTCTACTTGTAAATGGGGGTTATAAATTCTAAGCGTATGGTATCCCGCCAAACCGGATTGCATCTGGATTTGACCATAATGAATCCCCGGTTCAAAATCCAAGAACAAACGGGCTAGTACTTTCGCGATTTCCCTCCAATCCTGCCAGAGGGCAAAGGAAGCGAAGGTCACCAACATCGCACGCATCCTGAAATTCAGATATCCCGTTTCCCTCAAGGCACGCATAGAAGCATCAATCATGGGAAAACCCGTTTCACCTTTTTCCCATTTTTCTAATAATGCAGGATCACCATCCTTTTGCATCTCTTGGAACCCTCGATTCACCGGAAGGAATTCCATTTCATAATCCGTTTCGAATTTCTGCATGAAATGACTCCGCCACATTACCCGGGAAATAAATCTTTTCCGATTCGGCTTATTTATTCCCGTTCCCGCATATTTTAATTCAAAACGGTAAAGTTGTCTCAAGCTAATATTTCCCCAAGCCAGGTAAGGGGAAATCCGGGAGCAGGAATACCTTGCCTTGGCAGGTTTAGATATTTGTTGAAAATATGATCGCCCACGCTTTTCATAAAATGACGCTAAATATCTTTTGGCGAATGATTCCCCCCCGGGCTGGAATGCGTTATTCCTCTCCTTTACTTCAGCCGCAATCTTCCACTCCCCGAAATTTTCCTGAAACCAAGAAGGAGTCTCAAGAGCACCCAAACTTCCGCACTCAAAATCCTTAAAAGGGGCAAGCATCTCTTTTTGCCAATTGGAAACCCAATCCTTCCTATGGGACAAACGACGAGTAACGCCATCTTGATTAAACTCCTTCCAAACCCAAGCATTTCCTTCGCAAAATTCAAGAACCTTCTTATCCCTTTCAAAAGTGATATCCAAGCCCGTTTCTTGATGGGACAGTAAATTCCTTACTTCGTATCGTTCTTCAATGTCCTTGAAAAAAGGCAAGATTTCTCCTTGCCCTATCCACAAGGATGAGCCAAAGGGTTCCAAGCGCTTCTTCATTTCATTCAAGGACTCCCAAACAAAACGCCAATGGCGAATATCATAATGATCATCCTTTAATAAAGACGGCTCAAAAAGGTAGAAGATAATACAAGGAATATCCGCCTCCTCGGCAAACGCCAAGGGTTCGTGATCGGAAAGTCGGAGATCACGTTTTAGCCAAACAATATTTACGGGTGGTTTTTCCACCCTAGGGAAACATAAATTAGCCGCTTGGGTTCAAGTTATTCACAACCCAATTCCACGCGTGATACCTCATCATTGTTCGGGAAGCAATTCCCTGAAGCAATATGGTCCGGCACGTAGCGCTCCATTTCCGCATCATACAAGGCATTGGCAACAAAATCCGTTAAGGCATCTATTTCATCCGTAGATAAACCCAAGGGAACAAACTCGTTCGCAAGAGCATTTTCAGGTACCAATCCATTTTCAGGAATACCGGCGTTCTTGTATTCTATTACTTCACGCACGGATTCAAATGAAGCACCATGACCTAGGAATTTCATATCCCTTAATCCATATAATTGGGGGACTTTAAATTTATAATTATCAGAGGAAAGACCGGTAAAAAAGCCGCGTCCCAAACGTACGTTTTCAAAATCCGGAAAATCCCCGATCATATCCCCACCCTGATCAATATCCTTCATTCCCAAGGCAAAGAAGTCCTCGGAATTAAGCGCGGGACCATCATGGCAAGAAGAACAACCCGCCTTACCAAAGAAAAGAAGAGCTCCTAGTTTTTGGTTATCCGTCATGGCGCCTTGATCTCCTCTAATCCATTGTTGGAAAGGTGCCCGGTTAGCGAGCAAAGCTCTTTCATAAGCGGCAATGGCAAGACCTGCCGTCTCGGTGGTAACCCGCTCCCCTTCCGGAAAATCAGGAAAAGCGAGATTAAAAAGATCCTCATAATAAAACTGCCCGACGAAGCCCAGCTCGATTTTCATCCGATGAACGGTTAACCCCGCAATAGCTTGGGTCTCGACACCTTGGTACCCAAGCATATTGGTTTCAATGACTTCATTTAAATCAAACCTATCCTCAAAGCCTTGATTGGCTCCTTGGGCACCAAGCTTTCCGTCCCAAGTAGCCGTGCGGTTATACCCGACATTGATCACGGAAGGCACCCGAATAGGAAGCACATCTATTTCTGATTCCAAGTAATCCGGATTGGGAAAACGACCTTCCCCTTCAAGCCCGATTCCTAGTCCACCCTCGCCCATTCCTTGGGGAATGCCTGCCTGGAACGCGGAACCTGAAATATGGCAACTCGCACATGAAAAAGTACCTACCATATCATTTTTTAATGGATTGGTTCCTAAAGCCGTTTCATGGAAAAGCTTTTGCCCTAAGGAAATTTTTACTTGAGTAACCGGATTTAAAGGATCGGAAGGCATTTGGAAATATTCATGACTGTCGGGTAGCCTAAACTTATTCAAACCGAATGTCCCTCCCGCGTCTTCCAAGACTGCTGTTAACTCACCATCAAGGGAATCCACGGGAATATCCGAATCCTCACGGCAGGAGGAAAACATCAAAGCCACAAAGGCCACTAGGAACAAGGGGGTACTACGGCGCTTCATCTTCAAAAAATACGTTTGGGCAATAACTCACATTATCGTATTTTTTTCTCTATACGATTAAGTGAATCAATGAATTTCAAAAAAACTAGGAGGGTAAAAGGCTCAAAATCCATTGATAAACAGCCAATTCAACCCCTCTAATGTAATACGGAATTCTAAATTTGACAATTCAACAGGTAAGTTTTCAAACCAAAATCCTGCTGTCGTGACAAACTATTTTTAAATTTTCAGTAAAAAATGTCATTAAAAAAATGAATTTTATTACGCAAAATATTGACAATTTGCAAAATTTCCGTAATTTACCCTTTGAAAAAGATCAAAACGATTAGCAATAACCATGCTTGAGCATATTGATATTACCCAAGTCCTTTTCTTGGACATTGAAACCGTTTCCGGTTACCCCAACTACGGCAAAGTCCCCGAGGATTTAAAACCATACTGGGCACAAAAAGCAAAATCAGTCCTTAAAATCTATGACCGCGATTTAGAAGAGGAGGAAGTAAAAACCGCTTATGAAAGTGCGGGTATTTTTGCTGAGTTCGGTCAAATTGTTTGTATTTCCGTAGGCTTCCTCTCCGCCAAGGAAGGGAAACTCAGCCTGAGGGTAAAATCCTACGCGGACAAGGACGAGAAAAAGCTATTAGAGGATTTTTCCGTTTTATTGAACCAATATTTCAACAATCCTGACAGGCAGTACATTTGTGGGCATAATATCAAGGAATTCGACATTCCTTATATCTGTCGGAGGATGATCCTCAATGGTTTGAAACTCCCACGAATGCTTAACATCCCGGGTAAAAAACCTTGGGAACTGAGCTATTTGGTGGACACCATGACCTTATGGAAATTCGGGGATTTTAAAGCATATACTAAGCTTTCCCTCCTAACGCACATTTTCGGTATTCCAACACCTAAGGATGACATTGACGGAAGTGAGGTAGGAAGGGTCTTTTGGGAAGAGGACGATCTTGAAAGGATTGCAATCTATTGTGAAAAAGACGTGGTTGCTACCGCTAAACTCTTGATGAAATTCAGACTTATGGAAATCCCTGAGGATATG
>JAHDDF010000058.1:0-8320 GCA_020629475.1 Saprospiraceae bacterium | reverse complement strand
TAGGTTTTGTTTTGAATCACCAATATTAGACATCCATGACGCTTAAAGAAGTAATGAAGTCCCTTGAAGAAATGGGGAACCCGGGCACAAAAAAGATTTTCATCAAGCACGGAGCCAAGGAACCCATATTCGGTGTCAAGGTAGGCGATTTGAAAATCATCCAAAAAAAGGTCAAGAAAAACCAAGAACTCTCCTTGGAATTATATGATACGGGTAATGGCGACGCCATGTATTTAGCGGGCTTAATCGCGGATGAAAAACAAGTCACCAAGGAACAACTTAATGATTGGGCAAAAAAAGCGGATTGGTACAGCATTTCCGAGTACACGGTCCCTTGGCTTGCCGCCGATGCCGGGCTAGGCTGGGATGTCGGATTGGATTGGATCAAATCCGGGAAAGAAAATATCGCCTCTTCAGGATGGTCCGCTTTAAGCAATCACGTTTCCTTGGAAAAAAGCCCTGAATTGGATACAGGCAAGATAAAGGAACTACTGGAACAGGTAGAAAAGGATATCCACTCCGCCCAAAACCGGGTAAGGTATACCATGAACGGATTTGTCCTCGCCGTTGGTTGTTACGTCCCTGAACTTTCCGAACAAGCCATTGCTATCGCCGAGAAAATAGGAAAGGTAGATGTGGAAATGGGCGGAACGGCATGTAAGGTGCCTTTTGCACCGGATTATATCCGTAAGGTGAAGGACAAAGGACGCATCGGTAAAAAGAGGAAGAAGGCTAGGTGTTGATTTTACGTCCCAACGACGTACCTTAGCCGTATGAAAAAACATCTTATCGCTCCCTCGCTTCTTGCGGCGGATTTCGCCAATCTCCAAAGAGACATAGAAATGGTTAACCGCAGTGATGCGGATTGGTTCCATGTGGATATTATGGACGGCTCTTTTGCCCCTAACATATCCTTCGGGATGCCCGTGGTTAAAGCCATGAAAAGACATGCCACCAAGCCTTTGGACGTGCATTGTATGGTGGTTCAACCGGAAAGATATATCCAACAAATCAGGGATGCCGGAGCGGATATCATTACCGTCCATTACGAGGCTTGTACCCACCTCCACCGGGTTATCCAGCAAATTAAGGAAACAGGCGCAAAGGCGGGTGTTGCCATTAACCCGCATACAAGGGCGGATGTTTTAGAACCAATCATTGAAGATATCGATCTAGCCTTGGTCATGTCCGTAAACCCGGGTTTCGGTGGTCAAAAATTCATTTACGGTACCTTGGAGAAAATCCGTAAGGTCAAGGAAATGATCATCGTAAGGAATTCCCCGGCCCTTATTGAAGTGGATGGCGGCGTAGGCTTACAGAACGCGGAAAAAGTGCTCAAAGCAGGTGCGGATGTCCTAGTAGCGGGAAGTGCCGTTTTCAAGGCGGAAGATCCCACGGCTACCATTTCCAAGTTAAAAGCGCTTGACGTAAATACTTTGAGTATTTAATTCGTTCTTCTTTGGGGCGATTCACGCTCCTTCATTCCGCACAAAATCTACCTGGCGCATGAGATATGCCCTACTCGTTATATCCGTATTGTTTTCACATTGGGCACTCGCCCAAAATGCCACCTTATATGGTTACGTCACCAATGACAAGGGTGAAGTCATCATTGGCGGTAACGTATACGTCAAAGGCGATGAATCGACGGGTACGGACACCAATGAGGAAGGATACTATGAATTGAAATTACCTGCCGGTAAAAACAGAACGGTAGTTTACACTTACCTAGGTCATGAAACCAAGGAGATTAAAACACCAAAAATCGGGGAAGGGCTTCGTTTAAAGCAAGATGTTACCCTGAAGGAAAAAGCTGAAATCGTAGGGGATGGTGCTACGGTTACCGCCTCCCCTATTGATGATGGCGGTATGATTCGGGAAGGCGCGGAGAATCTAAGAATTATCCCCAACTCCACCGGTTCCGTGGAAAGCTTGGTTCAAGGATTTGGATTAGGGGTAACCGCCGGGCAAGGTGGTGGTGCTTTGAGTTCTCAATATTCCGTCCGTGGTGGTAATTATGATGAGAACCTGGTTTACGTAAACGGCTTTGAAATTTACAGACCGCAGTTGATCCGTGCGGGACAGCAGGAAGGTTTGACATTTCCCAACTTGGATCTTATCCGTGATTTATCATTCTCCTCGGGTGGTTTTGAATCCCGATACGGTGATAAGATGTCCTCCGTTTTGGACATCAGTTATAAAAGACCGGTAGAGCACGCAGGTTCCGTTGAAATGAGTCTTTTGGGCGGTTCCACGCATGTGGAGGGTAGCCAAAAATTCAAGCGGGATAGCACGGGTTACCGTAGATTCCGCTACTTGTTGGGCGCTCGTTATAAGACTACTAGATACGTTCTGGGCTCCTTGGACACCAAAGGGGAATACACGCCTAACTTCATGGATTTCCAAGGGTATTTCACCTTTGACCTAAGTCGTGATTGGCAATTGGGTCTTATCGGGAATTATAACCGTAGCCAATATCAATTTATTCCTACCTCGAGGAATACCGCCTTTGGTTTAATTGATTTTGCCTTGAACCTTACCACGGTTTTTGAAGGGCAGGAAGTAGATGATTTCACGACTTACATGGGAGGTGTCTCCTTGAATTTCCTCCCTGAAAAAGCCAAGAACCCGCTATACATGCGCTTCCTTGCATCTACCTACCAAAGTGATGAGAACGAACGCATTGACATAATCGGTGATTACTTGATAGGACAGGTAGAATCCGATTTGGGTAGCAATGATTTCGGGGACGTGGTAGCCGTATTAGGAACGGGTACCCAACACCAATTCGTAAGGAATTACCTGACCAGCCGTGTTACCCATGCTTCCTATTCCGGTGGCGTGGAATTCAAGCAGAAACTCGGTAACGTAAAATGGGAAGAGGAAAGCAAGGAAAGCCCCGAAGAAGACGACCCGGATTTCGTGGACGGTACCGTTAAATCCCATTTCTTGCAATGGGGTATGGATTACAAGAACGAACTCATCAATGATAAACTCAATGAATGGGAGCGCTTGGATTCCGCGGGGTATTCCCTGCCTTGGTCTAATTCCGAAGTACTGATCCAACAGACATTAAAAACGGAAAACAATCTTCAATCCAACCGTTTTTCCGCTTACATCCAAGATACTTGGTCATACCTTAAGGATAGCACACAGCTAAAAATCACCTTGGGCGTAAGAGCACAGTATTGGGACATGAACGAGGAACTTACCATTTCCCCTAGGGCACAAATCATGTTCAAGCCCGGCATCAAGCAGGATATCGCGTTCCGATTGGCGGGAGGAATTTACGTTCAACCGCCCTTCTACCGTGAAATGCGGCGCTTGGACGGAACGGTAAACACGGCATTAAAAGCGCAAAAATCCGCGCACGTAGTAGCGGGTTATGCTTGGAACTTTGAAATAGGCGACACGCCTTTCACTTTCATAACGGAAGCCTACTACAAGCATCTTTGGGATTTGGTGTCCTATGATTTGGATAATGTCCGCATACGTTATTCCGGTGAAAATGATGCACGTGGTTACGTTACCGGAATTGATTTCCGCCTTAACGGCGAATTCGTTCCGGGTGAGGAATCTTGGATCAATCTTTCCTTCCTTAGGGCAAGGGAACGCTTGGATGGCGTGCAGCATTACAAATTTGAGGTAGGCGATGATGAACCTACCAATGTTAAGGATGTGGCACGTCCTACGGATCAAGCCATGACCTTATCCGTTTTCTTCCAGGATCACCTGCCTAAGAACGAGAACTTCAAGATGCACCTTAACATGACCGTTGGTACCGGATGGCCCTTCGGCATACCGAACAATAATGTCGGGCCAAGGAACACCTTCCGTTTTTCCCCTTATCACAGGGTGGACATCGGTTTCTCCCTAAAGTTATTCAGTGATGCTTGGGAACGTGACCGCAATCGTAACCCATTACGTTTTACCAAAAACACTTGGCTTTCCTTGGAGGTATTCAACCTGCTAAAAGTAAGCAACCAAGCATCCAATACTTGGATCAGGACCATTTACGGCTCCCAGTTTGCCGTACCTAATTACCTTACTTCCCGCCGGATAAATTTGCGTTTAAGAATGGAGTTCGGGAACAAGGAGAAGAAATAGGTGGTTAAATTTATTAACTAGACCTCGCAGGTTTCTAAAACCTGCGAGGTCTAGTTAAATAAAAAACGACCCCAAAATGAAAAAGCTATTCCTGGATGATATCCGAACCATAGAAATGGTTTACCAAGGACAAGACGCCTTAGGGTGGGATATCGTACGTACCTATGAGGCATTCGTGGATTATATCTTAAAGAACGGATTGCCCGACCATATTAGTTTTGATAATGATTTAGGTTTGAACGAGGATGGTGAGGTAGCCTTGGACGGTTATGCTTGCGCCAAGTGGTTGGTATATGAATCCGGATTGGATGTACGAAAAATGGAGTACAAGGTACACTCCGCAAACCCTGTTGCCGCTGAGCAGATTCGGGGCTTATTGGGGAATTATATCCGGTTTTTGAATTCCTAGAAAAGGATGTATTATTTTAGGCGATATGAAAACAATCGCTAAACTCCTCGTATTCGTTTCCGGGCTTGCCATGTTATCCGCTTGGGTTTTATGGCAATTTTTTCCGGAAACCCCTTTGGAATTATTCGGGATAAGTTATAAGGATATTTTTGGTATCAATACTTTAAAAAGTGATGTCGGTGGTGTATTCCTTGCCTTGGGCATTTGCATTCTTATTTCATTTCTCAGGGGAACGAAATGGTTAAAAGCCGCACGACTTATTCTTATTGCGATATTGCTTGCTAGGGTAATTAGTATCATTCAAGACGGCTACACCCATATGGCTTTATTCCCTTTATTCGGGGAGATAATCGCGATTTTATTATTTTCATTTGTCATTAAAAAATATCCCACCCCATATGATTACGCCAATGAAATCCATCCTGATTTTCGATTTTTTAGATTCGCTACTTTTCAATATAAAGGAAATGCATTTAAACGAATCGTAAATGCGTTTATGCGATTTCAATTCAACAATGTCAAACTAAAAAAAGACATTGAGGAAAATCATTATTCCATAAAAGGATACAAGGATAGGGATTTAAAAATCACCACATATAAATTAAACACGGTTAAGGAAAATGCTCCTTGTATTATGTTGTTTCATGGCGGTGGATTTTGGATGGAGTCCAGGCCGGATTATAAAAAATTCTACGGAAAATTAGCAAAGGAAACCGAAGCCCTATTGGTATATGTGGATTATGGTTTATCCTTGGATCACCCCTACCCTGCCGCTACTGAGGATTGTTACAATGCGACATTATGGGCGTTTCAAAATGCGGATAATATTGGTATTAATAAAAATAAAATTGCACTGTATGGAGATAGCGCCGGCGGAAATTTAGCTGCTGTTGTTTCCCAAATGTTACGTGATAGGAATCAATTTCAGCCTTGTCTGCAAATGATGATTTATCCTGTTGCGGATAATAATTTTAAAACGGAAAGTGCCAAGCGTTTTCAAGGCGTTCCTATTTGGAATACTCCTAGTACCATTGATGCAACCAAAATCTACATGAGGGATTTCCCCAATGAGGAACCCGCATACGCATTTCCGTTGAAAGCAAAAGATTTTTCAAATCTCCCGCCCGCTTATATTGAAGTAGCGGAATTCGATTCCTTGAAGGACGAAGGCATCCTTTATGCGGAAAAATTAAGTGATGCGGATGTACCGGTGGAATTTCATGAAATCCTAGGAGCTATACATGCTTTTGAATTAAATCCAAGGAGTGAAATAACGAAAACCGCATTACACCTGAGGTATAACGCGTTTAGAAGAGCCTTTGAGTAATCAATTACGAAGGGGACAATTACGAAATTTCGATATAAAGAGTTAATATTGAAAACTTCAAGAAAAAATTAAATAATTCGTAATTGAAAATTGAGCAATTCGTAATTGAAAAAATCGTAATTAAAAAAAATGTATAGAATATTATCCCTCGATGGTGGCGGTAGCTGGGCAATATTACAGCTGCTTACTTTACAAGAAAAATACGGTGACGTAAACGGTCATATCATCCTTAGGGATTTTGATTTGGTTGTGGCGAATTCCGGGGGAAGTATCGTATTGGCGGCATTATGTGAAAATTGGAAATTATCCAAGGCGGTAGGGTTATTTGAAGACAAGGAAAATAGGGAAAGGATTTTCAGGAAAAATCCTATAAAAAAAATGTTTTTCCCTGTCGATTATTTCCATCGTTTCGGCTTAGGCTTAGGTCCTAAATATAGTGCGGAAGAAAAACGAAAAGCCTTCGGGGAATTATTTCCGGAATGTGAAAGGCGAACCATGAGTCAGTTACCTGATTTTATTAGTCACCCGGATTTAAACATTGTGGTTTGCACCTATGATGCCTTAAATAACAGGGCTAAATTTTTCCGTTCTTACGTGGACCCCGGGAAAGATGCGGATATCGTAAAATTAACGGATGCCATTCATGGTTCTTCCAATGCACCGATTCAGTATTTTGATTTCCCCGCAAAAATAACGGCAAAAAAAGCGGACGTAACTTATGAGCTTTGGGATGGTGCTTTGGGTGGATTTAACAACCCCGTTTTAGTAGGGATTATTGAAGCCATGAAATCCGGTATTCCAAGGAATGAAATTTCGGTAATTTCCTTGGGTACGGGAAATGTTATCATGTCCCAAAAAGAGAAAAAGGAATATTCCGAAATAAAAGAAACGGCACAAAAAGAGCGCGGAAGAAAATTCAATATTAAAAGCTTAAAAAAACAATTTGCCTTTTTTCAAAAATCCGTTTTACAACAAGCAAAAACCATTTTATACGAACCACCGGAATGGGCGAATTATGTTGCCTATATGTTCCTATTTAGCGAAGGTGCCGAATTCGATAAAAAAAGATTCATTCGGCTTTCCCCCATGATTCATATCGATAAGAACAATGATGACCCAAAAACCTTGGATCTTCTTCATCGGCTCTACATCCTTGACATGGATCTTACGGAAAAAGAGGACATAGATTTACTCAAACTTTGTTTTGAATATTGGAGAGACGGGAAAATCAAAAACCAACCCCTTATTTATTCCATGAAAAGGGATAATGAAATGATTTTCAAAAAAGGCGCGGAGTACTTCCGGGACGGATTAGAAGATTGGGAGGTCTAAGAAAGAGTTAATAGTTAAGGAGTGAAAGAGTGACAGAAAATGTTTCACTCCTTAACTATTAACTCTTTCACTATATTAACGTATTATTATGATACCCTAAACTTGGTTTACACATCTCCTCATTGTTCCATCGTTTAAAAACCAAATTTAGAACGTCATGAAAAACCTAATGCGGGCGGTTTGCCTAATTTCCCTGAGCTTTTTGTTTGCCTGTTCCAATGCCAATATGAGCGAATCCATGTTATCCAAAACGGAAGGTGGCTCCGATAACTCCTCTTATGAATGGTCAAATGCGGATAACAACCGAAATCAACCCACTTCAGAGAGTACGGAGGAAAACACGGATCTCTCCCAAGTAGAACGCAAGCTGATCAAGGAAGGCTGGATTGAATTTGAAACCAAGAAAGTGGAGGAAACCCGCGAGCGTATACTTGCGGCAGTAAAAAACAATGGCGGATATATCTCTTCGGATGAATCCAATAACTATTCCTATAGAACCGGGCAAACCCTGGTCATCCGTGTCCCGGCGGATAAATTTGATAAGTTATTGGCGGAAGCCACGGAAGGCGTCAAGGATTTTGACAATAAAAACATCTCCGTAAAGGACGTAACGGAGGAATTCTTGGATGCGGAAGCAAGGCTAAAAACCAAGAAGGAGCTAGAACAACGCTACTTGGATTTATTGAAAAAAGCCAATTCCGTTTCGGAAATATTGGAAATCGAAAGGGAAATCGGAAACCTCCGCTCGGAGATTGAATCCATTGAAGGGCGTTTGAAATACCTCCGCAATCAAGTATCCTTGTCTACCCTTCATATTAGTTTTTACAAGAGCCATCCCCAAGGAGGCACCAAATTTGGCGGCAAGTTTAGTGAAGGACTCGTAAACGGCTGGCACGGGATCATTTGGTTCCTGATTGGTCTTACCAATCTTTGGCCACTGCTTCTTATAGGCATAATTGCCGTGTTCCTTATCCGCCGTGCTATCAGAAAAGGAAGGGAGAAGAAAGTGAAAAAGTGAAAGGGTTAATAGTTAATAGTTAATAGTTAAGGAGTTACAACTCTTTCACTCCTTAACTCCTTAATTATCAAAACGGGTCGTTGAATTTCACGTCATTGGTCAAATCCTCATCGGTAAGGGTTTTGAG
>JAHDDF010000544.1 GCA_020629475.1 Saprospiraceae bacterium | reverse complement strand
TTTGGTCATGCCCCTTGTTTTCCGCTTGACTCCGCTTGATTTCATCCGCGATACGCTTCCTGGTAGGTTCTAAATCCTCTTTTTCCAAAACCATTAGTGCCAACCAAGGTCTAGCGACAATTTTAGTACTTTCCCCTTTCCATTTCCAGTCCCTAATCCAAGGTAGCATCTTGCGGTTAAAGACGATGTAAGGCATGGTACAGGAAAATTCCCCGCTAGACATATTCCCTGGATAACAAGAAAAAACGGTGTCGGGAGCGAAGGCGAATTGTTCTCCTTCCACAAGGAAGGTTTGTAATAATTGAGGCTCTGAACCGGGATCACCATTGAAATAATTCTTTCCCTTTTCATCCCCTTTTCGATCAGGAATACCGTCGATGTCATAGGAGATACGGACCTTGTAAATTCCTGCCTTCAAAACAGGCTTAATGGAGTCGTATATTTTCCTTATTGTATCAGCCATGACAGGGAGATTTTTTCTTGACGCCTTGCGCCATTAAACGAGCGGCAAAGGAACCCTTCACGGGTTTGGCAGGAGGAGCTGTTAACTCATCTAGTAGGACATCATCGGAGAAGGGCAAAAAACAATTCCCCATTCCTTCGATATCTTTCGAATTTTCAGGATCATATGTTCCGGAGGAAACATTCTTATTGTATACGGTTTTGATTTGAAGCCCCACCAAATGCTCCTTCAAATCACCGGCATCCTGAGCATTACCCCAAACGGCATTAGGTAGATTTGCCCTTACTTCCTTAATATCCAAGTGCTCCTTGAGAACAGGGCTTCCAAAACGTTCGAATGAAAGCTGAGGATTTATTTTTATATCATCATACCCCAGCTGGCTTATTGAAATATTTGACCCGGAAAAATCGGTATTCTGCCCATTGACATTTATTGTGGACAAGGGTATGCCAAATTTGATATCCAAGTGGAGCAAATCGGGACTGATTCGTTTAGGGGTATTGGGATTATGATTTTTTCCCTGATGTTCGCCTTCCGGTAATAATCCGTTGAGCGGGGTAACTTTTGCCACTTGTCCAGGGTCCGGCAATAATGCGGAGAAAGATTTTTTCTTATTGGAGGGATTGTGGAAATATTCCAATTTATTGTTAGTCCTCGCTTCCTCCAAACTCGTCCCAAAGGGAACCGTGTAGTCGAATTTATAAATAGAGAAGGAAACCTCTCCCCCAAGGGGCGTTCCCCACAAATGGATATCCGCCCTGATATCGATGGATACGGTGTAACTTAACTTCCCGTACCCTACCTTGTAAGATGCACCTAGTTCAGCCTTAGCATGCGCTTCGAAGAACAAAGGATGAAATTCCATCTCAAAGTCTACGGAAACGGAGAACCAAGCCGCTAACCGACCTTTATGGAAATTGGCATTCATGGAATATCCTGCCATAAGCTGTTTAGGCGTCATAGCGAAGTAAGCTCCTCCATCAATATGAAGAGCATCGGAATAATTCCAAGTAAAGCCTAGGCGGGTGGAAATGTCGGGGTAATGTTTTGGTTTTTCCGCTAAGTAGGCTTCAGAATAGCCCCCGACGGTAAGAACAAAATCTCCGGAATGAGGATTGTCCCCGAACCAAGTCATGAAAGCGAGTTCCCCGGTAAGGTTACAATCCGGATCAAGGATATAGGAACCGGGTGCCATTTTCGCCCTAAGATTAACTATTCCTTCCGCAGGTCTTACCAAAGCCAGAATTCCCAAACGAATGGAAGCGAAGGGTCTCCCTACTTGGGAACCGACCTTAGCGGTCTTTGCGGGAAATTCCACTACTGCCATACCTACTAACGAAAAATCCGGTGTATCACCAAAACGGACAATTGCTAGGATATTAGCGTCTACCAATTTGAAAAGTTCCAATTTGATACCTAAAGCCGCCCATTTGGAGCCCGGTTTGTCCGTAACCCAAGGTTTCTCACCGGAGATCATTTTTTCCACGACTTGACCAGGACGCAAATCCTTGCCGGGAAGTAGGATACTGACAAACGGAAAATCCGATACCTCATCTATCGTAGGAATACGGAGACGACTATTGTAGCCGAATCCTGCGGAAAGCCCCGTTACGAACACGGGGGGAACACCGCCGATCATACCATCGAATGCACCGAAGAGGAACATGGAGGTATATTGGGGGGTTTTCTTATACTGCCCTAGAGCTGCCAGCATGAATTTAGCAGCCTTAATCATAGCGAAACCCACGAAATTCAGTTCATCTTTTGTGGGATCGGATAGATTAAGTAAGGCTCCTGCTATTTCGAGGGTTGGGGAAGTGAAATTAATGCCTAAACCGTCAAGGTGGAATTTCAAATCCATTTCATCCAAGGGGGAAGACACCGATAATCCCATAAGATCCAAGCCTACCGGCCCTAGCGCCATGCTTGCATCGAGGGCTATGGTCAAATGCTTCTCCTTGTAGGCCACCCCTACCCTATCGAAGGTGACCGGACCAAAGCTTTTTT
>JAHDDF010000543.1 GCA_020629475.1 Saprospiraceae bacterium | reverse complement strand
GAAAGAAATTCGGGAAAAAGAAAATAATTATAGCGCTATTATGTATTCAAATAGCCATGACCGTTCTTGGTTTATTCTTTCAGGAATATTGGAATGAAAAAAGCTTCCTGTACGGCGCTGCTACCCTAGCCGCAATTACGCGATACGGTTTGCTAACTTTAATTGCCGCCATTGCCATGAGCTTGTGCAATCCACGCGTAAGTGCTACACAATTCACCTTGTATTTAGCCTTTACCAATTTAGGAATGGCGGTTGCCGCAAGCATGGTAGGAAGCCTCAATGAATTGGGTGGATTTTTCGCTTGCTTTATCGTTTATGGTGTGGTAGCGGTATTGGCTTTGGGGGTTTCGTTTTTTTTAAAATCAAATTAATTTTAATTCCATCCTACCGGGTTAATTTACATATGACTAAAAGTAATATCATTCCTCCGGAATTATCATTACGAAATCCTGAAGGAATGATATTACACCAAACCACCCCCTAAAAGGATGGAATTATATTTCAATTAATAATTAAACCGAACCGCGGATTGACAAGCACCACCTGCCACCTTTCCTTTCCAGTCGCCATGCGCGTCATTGGCATCCGTACTGACGCACCAACCACTTCCGTTATCCCTTCCGTGGTGTTGTACCAATGTACCGTTTCTGAACATTCTTAATTCATCGATATAATAACCATCACCGGAATTGGTTCTTACTAGAATATGAGTTATGGCTCGGTCCGTCGTAATGGAATAAGCATCATCGGAACTTATGCAATTGTCCCCGGGACCATCCCTGTATTTTCCGCCAACCATGGAAGAGCCGGCATAAAATTCCACGGTAATTCTACCGTTCGTTCCCGTACCCGTCAAATCATCATGACAAGCATCTATCTCAACCCTGTAAGTCGCCTTTACTTTGGGTGCCGCTTTGGCTCCTTTATTCGAAGCGATGATTTTATTAATTAAATTCGTAGAAGGAAAATCCATGATAATAATACCGAAACGTCCCTCCCCTCTTACGGATAAGTAATTATTTACTTTAGGATTGCAAGCCTCTGCCATATCCCTAGGCGTTTTTAATTGCTTAGGGGCGGTAGCCGAAACATGGTTTAAATACAACTTGGATTTGGAACCGTTCTTTGCGGCATTTAATTGTGCTTCAATTTGACTCCATTTGTAATTAACGTCCCCGGTGTTGTATTTATCTTGGTTACTTTGATTTCCGTAATTTAACCCCATACCAAGACTCGCATTGTCCAGAATAATAATCTTACCTCTGGCTTGCCTTAAATTCGGCACCGTTGACCCCGTATACCAAATGCCGGGATAATTCGCTTTATAGCGATTAAAGATATCCTTAAAAGCCATGGAATTATCCGCTGCCGTATGCTCCTGTTTTATCCGCATAAAAATGGTTTCCGAAGGGTTTGCCCTCAAGAAATTACGGCAATCATTCAAAATATCACCAAAGTTTTTCTTCTGGTAAAAAGCACCGTGATGAATGGTAAAAACATTACCTGACCTTCTGCACCTCACATCCAAGTAACGGACACCCGTATTGAGCTGTTGGCTTACCGTCCAATCTTGACATTGGGCAAAAGGTTTGGTAAATGGATCACCGCTTCCGTAATCGGCACCGGAATCATGCGTACCCGGAACGGAAATAGCCGCAACGGAGAGATCATCCGGTAATTTACCCATCCAATTCTTATTGGTGGAAGTCGGCGGTGGTGGCGGTGGTGGAGGTGCAACTCCGCCCTGCACAACCTTTATGGAGGAAATAACGTCATTGAAATCCGACGTAAAGTCCACATCCTTGGTATACGTACGTGATTGCCCACGGTACCCGGCATCCGAGTAAGCAATTACGGTATACCCCGGTTTAATTTTAATGGAACTGATTCTATCATTCCCTACCGTCCTCAAGGTGTGCATATCATGGGACCCCACCCCAAAGGACTGTGAAGCGCCTTTGAAATACCCATCCGCATAAACCGTAACGATAGAAGGAGGTGGACCCACATTAGGATTATTCAAGGAGGATTCCGTTATATTGTATTGATCCTTCCCGCTCCATTTTACCGTTTTGGTCCATAAATCCAATTGGATCTGGAGACCATCCGATTTTCTTAAATAAACGGACCATTCATCCCGGTTAACCTCCGTAAAAGAAGCAAGGGCTTTGCTTCCCGAACGGGTCTTGTATTCCGCCCATTTCTTGGGTCCCGTCTGCCCGAAACTACCGGAATCGGCACCGGTGTATTTTACGTACTTGACATTTTGCCCCTTGACTGATTGGGCACTCAAGCCCGTACAAACAAATAAGCCTAGACAAAGTAGGCATAGGAATTTAAGGTGATTCATACTCGTGATTTTGACTATGTTTTTAAATAAATGCATTGACAAAAGGGTCAAATGATACATATGCATCAAATGATATTTACTTGCTTCGCGGAAGCAAATCGTCAAACTTGTTTAATCTTGT
>JAHDDF010000542.1 GCA_020629475.1 Saprospiraceae bacterium | reverse complement strand
TTTTTAGAATTAGAAATATACAATAAATACCCTGCTACAAAAGGCAATAATAAAGCATTGGTTACCTGCGCGAATTTGATGATCATGACCGGTTTTACCCCTAGGACGGAAACCGTTATTCCGATAATTAAAATCAGCATCCAAACCAATCTGAATTTAATATCCTTTTCGTCATCTTGCCATCCGAATAAACCCTTCGCCGCATAAGCGGCAGCCAAGGGCGCCGTAAGCGCGGAACTCAACCCTGCCGCTAGTAAACCGATTCCCATTAACCATTTTGAAGCATCACCAAAAACGGGTTGTAACTGTACGGCTAAATCTTTTGCTGAAGAAACGTTCTCCACACTTCCCGCCGAACCGGCAGCCGTAATAATAATTAATATTGAAATAAGCCCTCCTAAAATAATAGCTACCGCGTTTTCGATTCTAATATCTTTTAAGGAAGCATTCCTATCCCATTTTTTAGAAATAGCGGAAGCGTGCAGGAATAAATTATAAGGCACTACCGTAGTTCCTATTAAAGCCATGACCAATAAAAAATCGCCATTCTTTGTACTAGGGATAAATCCCTTTAATATTTCAATAATATCAGGACGTACCATGATTGCCGTGGCAAGAAAACAAAGGCTCATCACAATGACCAATCCCACCAATAACCGCTCAATCCATTTGTATTTTCCGATAAGCAAAAGCACAAAACATATACTACCTACGATCACCGGCAAAAGAAAAGATAGTCGATGATTGGATGGGCGAAGTCTCCCGACTTCGTCCTGAGCCAACAACTCCAAACCAAGCACACCCCCTGCAATATTCCCCGCCTCATACGCCGCATTGCCGATAAGGATGGCACCAATCACCAAGAAGAAAACCAAGTAGCGCGCAATGCCGCTTTGAAATTGCTTATTGAATGCCTCACCCAATCCCTCTTGGGTAGCAAAACCTAGACGAGCCGACATTTCCTGTAAAACCAAGGTGGCAAGAATAGCGAACAGCATTGCCCAAAGCAAACCATAACCCGTATTTACGCCCGCCATGGTACAGGTAGTCAATGTACCCGGACCAATAAACGCGGCGGCAACCAAGGTGCTAGGACCAAAATACTTCCCCAACCTATTCATGGTTTTCCTTTTGGCACTTAAAAGCATAAAGCGCGAAGGAAGCTAACCAGTGTTGCCCGGCGTAATCACCATCCGTAATTTTGGTAAGGGAATAATCCAGGTGTTCCGTAGCGATGTTGTAGGCGTTATTGTTTTCTGCGATAGGATACAAGCACCAGGCACGTGAGAAATTAACCCCGTCTAAATGAACCAGTTTGCCATCCGCGCGATCAAGCACTTTTCCGGGTTCCAGTTCCATGTTTTGGGCATGGAGTTCCGGTAAGAAATTAGCCGACCACTCCTTGAATTCCGCTGCCGCAAGAACCTTTCGCATGATATCCAATTCCTGTAAACAAGGAGAAAGGAAATCATATCCGCTAGGCTCCCATGAGATAGGACAGCCTGCGTCATTCTTGTAGAATCGTAGGGCATTTTCCCTTATAGATAGTGTGAGTTCTTCATCTTCCAAGGTAAGCGCGTAGTCATAAGCGAAACTCAAACCGAAAGCCGTATTGGTATGCTCGCCTACGCGTATGGGATAAACCAGTTTTGGCAAGTATTCCTGATAAGCGGCGGAAATATGTTCCGCAAGCGGTTTCATGTTTTCAAACCATTCTTTTGCCTTGGGATGATCCCAAGTATATAATTCCTCCTGTAATTTCAGCAACCAAGCCCAGCCGTAAGTCCGCTCGAAGGACTTGGTGTATTTGTTCCGCTTGAAAAAAGCGAGTTCCTTTTCCAAGTTCTCCTTGGTTAGGTTTTGATCCAACATTTGAATCGCCTCCTCTTTTTTCTCCAATTCAGGGAAGGTTTTCATCAAGTACACCAAAGACCAATGCCCGTGTACGGCGGAATGCCAATCAAAACAACCATAAAAAGCCGGATGCATCTCCTTGGGCATGACAAGCTCTTCTTCTCCCGTGGTTACCCACTGCGTTTTATATGGCAAAGGATTTTGGATACAATCCAAAGGAAGGTTCGCTAAACGGTTGGCTTCCTTTAAATCCAATATTACTTTTTTATCCGTCTTTTCGGGTGTAGCCATTGGTGTTGAAGATGTTTCCGAATTTGGTTGGCAACCCACGATAAATAGGATTGCGATAATTAAAGGAAAGTACTGTTTCATTTTTCAAGAATTGGTTTCCGTCTTGAAAGATAGGCAATCGTATTAGAATACCTTCTTAGGCTAGGCTGATAAGATTACCTATTACGATTTTCATGTAATATTTTTTACGAACCGATTTTTCTTAAAAATAAACGATAGGCGAAGTCTCCCGACTTCGTCTATGCAAAAAAAGCAAATCTTTCACTTCTAATATCTGGTCATCCGTTCTTCCAATGTCTGACCTTCCGACCTGACATAAAAACTTCATATCTTCA
>JAHDDF010000057.1 GCA_020629475.1 Saprospiraceae bacterium | reverse complement strand
GAGACTTTGGTATAACTATCCTTGGCATTCTTTTTCCATCCCAAGGCTAAATTACAAGCACGGATTTCATCTTGGAAAGCACCGGGCTTCCCCAGTTCCGATTCCGCTTCAGAAAAAAGTGCCTTTGCCTCCGCATATGCCTCCGCTCTTTTCAAAGCAAGGGCATAGTTCTCGATATGCCTAGGCGTAGGATTGTTGTCATATGCTTTCCGGTACCATTCAATGGATTTGTCTCCCATGTTCATCTTATCATAAGAAGTAGCGGTCATCCAGGCAATTTTTGCCTTTTCGGAGCCTTGCCGTGCTTTCTTGAATTCTTTTTCCAACATGGGCACGGCAACGGAATATTGCTTCCGTTCAAAAGCCGTGGTACCGTCCGTAATCTTTTGGGTATAGGTACAAGCCGCCACAAGGATTACCAAGGAGAAAAAAGCGAGTAAACGATATTTCATAGGATGGTATTTCTGCTGATACAACGTGATCAAAGCCTAGGGTGTTGCAAGGCTTATGTATTTGAAGAGAAATTGGAGGATGAATGTAAGCAAATTGCCAAAAAGAAAAAGCCCGCATCAGGTAGATACGGGCTTTAAAACCAACCTTACAAATTGTAAACCAAAATAAACCTTATAAGTGTTTTTTGGAAACCTTTCACTACATGAACGAAGGCCTATTACAATCCGCTGCTAGGTCGGGATATTTTTTTTGATTTATTTTCACGAAGGACGAACCTTAAGTTTATCACCGTAAGTATTATCACGATAATCAACCAGATATACATCCAAACGTTTGCCGGGATAACCTTGAATAATTCCGCATATTTCTCTAAATCCGATGTTGGACCTACATTGAAATCCTCAATAATGTGGATGACCGATGCTAGCCCTAGGAACATGAGTATATCCGCCCCGAAATCGGTCCAATTGGCAATGGCAAAGAAAATGAGCGCGAAGGCAATGAGTAATCCGGTAGTAAACATGGTATTGAACCAAACCAAACCGGAGAAAACCATTCCGATAGCAAGAAGAATAAGAAGGAACTTTGCCGCCTTGGGCATTTTTACGCCTACGTAGAAAAGGATATTTCCGAATAGGGCAGAACCGATGTAACCACCCATTAAAATAATGGCACGATTCCCGCCTCGGGTCCAACAAACGCCACTCCCATCAGGATTTACCTGCAGGGATTCTACACTACCTCCCGTGAATACAGCTCCTAGGGCATGACCCAATTCATGCAAGTAGGTTACTAATAAATTAATAGGGTAGAGTATAGTGCTACCGAAAGGAACAAGGTATTTTATCAGGAAATACAAAACCAGGGCGGCAATGACCCGAAACAAAACGGAGTTCGTCTTCATATCTTTCTTAATTATTGAGGTTTGAGCTTCTTTTTATGCACGTCAACAAAATAGGGACTTACACCAAATGATGAAAGCATTGTCGATTAACCTTTTCTATTTCCCGTCAAAGGGTGATTCTACGAAGGATTTTTGGTAATTTAGCCCTCCTTTTTAAACCAAGGAATCGCCGTGAGATTAACGCAACTGGAAATCAAGGGTTTCAAGAGTTTTGCTGACAAGACCATCGTCAACTTCAATGAGGACGTAACGGGTATTGTAGGCCCTAATGGTTGCGGAAAATCAAATATAGTTGATGCCATCCGTTGGGTTTTGGGTGAACAAAAATCCAAGGAGCTCCGATTGGAGAAAATGTCCAACGTTATTTTCAACGGTACCAAGAAGCGTAAAGCGGGTGGGGTAGCGGAAGTTACCATGACCTTCGAGAATTCCAAGGGCGTTCTTGCCAGTGAGTTCAACACCGTTCAAATTACTCGGGCACTCTACCGCACCGGTGAATCCGAATACCGGTTAAACGGTGTTGCTTGCCGTTTGAAAGATATCCGTTCCTTATTCATGGATACGGGTATCGGTTCTAATTCCTACGCCATCATTGCCTTGGGTATGGTGGATGATATCCTGCATGACCGCGAAAATTCGAGAAGAGCACTTTTAGAACAGGCGGCAGGTGTTTCCAAATATAAGGTCCGTAAGCGTGAAACCTTGAATAAACTCAAGGGAACGGAAGAGGATTTGGCACGTGTGGAAGACTTGTTATTCGAAATCGAGGGCAACTTGAAGTCCTTGGAGAAACAAGCGAAACGCGCTAAAAAGTACTTTGATTTAAAATTAGAGTACAAGGAGCTTTCCTTGGAATATACCAAGTACAGGATTGCCGATTTCAAGGACGAATACAAGAGTGTCAATGACTCACTTAATAAGGAGCAAGACAAACTTGTAGGTATTGATGCCACCTTAAAGACAGCGGATGCAAATCTTGAAAAAGAAAAGACGGCTAACCTTGATAAGGAGAAGGCATTAACCGATAACCAAAGGGATTTGAATACGCTGGTCGGGCGCATCCGTGGGATGGAGAACGACAAGCAAATGGCGGAGCAAAGGATTAATTTCCTTAAGAATAACCAAACCCAGCTTCGTAAAAGGATTGAATCCGCGGATTCCGATTTGAAAAAATTGGATCAGGAAATTGAATTCTACATCAAGCAGGTGGAAGAAGAATCCGCCCTTGAAAATGAATTCTCCGGTAAGTTGGCGGATGCTGAAAAGGAATTAGAGGAAATCCGCAAGGAACATGGTTCCGTAAAATCCGAGCTTGATGTCATCTTAAAGGAACAACAACGTTTGGAGCGGGAGATATTCGAATTGGAAAAGCGTAAAGCGGTTTCCCAATCCCAAACCGAGAATTTCAAGCGCGATATCCGAAGAGGCGAGGAGGAATCCGAGAAAAGGATGGATGAAATCCGGGACATCAAAAAACGTCTTGGTGATATTGAGGTAAGACGTAAGGATGTAAGTGCCAAAGTCAAGGACGCGGAAGAAAAAGAGGATGCAAGGCGCATAGAATTGGAAATGACGGAGACCAAGTTGAACGAGGTCCAAGACAAGATTTCCAAAATGAACCGGACCTTGGATTCCAAGCGGAACGAGTATAAATTGACCAAATCCTTGGTCGACAACTTAGAAGGATTCCCGGAATCCATTAAGTTCCTTTCCAAGAGTAAGAATTGGTCCAAGAAGGCACCCCTGCTTTCCGATCTTATCTACGTAAAGGAGGATTGTAGGGTAGCGATTGAAAACTACCTGGAGCCGTACTTGAATTACTATGTAGTCAAGAACTTGGAGGAAGCTTTCGAGGCTATCCAATTATTGAA
Source organism: Saprospiraceae bacterium (assembly GCA_020629475.1). Taxonomy (GTDB): domain Bacteria; phylum Bacteroidota; class Bacteroidia; order Chitinophagales; family Saprospiraceae; genus JAHDCE01. Next base: position 12,451 of record JAHDDF010000057.1, on the reverse strand, counting down.
TAAGTCCCAAAAGGGTAAAGCTAAGTTCTTCCTTTTAAACCAATTCCAAGAAGCCGTTCCTGAATTGGACATCATTCCCGGGACAAGCCCGGCGGTAGATGCCGTGGAATGCGATAAGGAATATTTGCCATTGGTTTCTTTCTTATTGAATAAGGTATTCCTTACGGATGCGGAGGATATCAAGAGTAATCTGGATTCGGATAAGGTAACCCTTCTTTCTAAATCCGGTAAGTTTATCCAAAGGAAGTTTAGCGTTTCCGGTGGTTCAGTCGGGCTTTTTGAGGGTAAGAAAATCGGGCGGAAGAAGAACTTGGATGTCCTGAGTGCCGCCATCAAGGAATTAGAGAAAGACGGTAAAGTTCTTTCCGAAGAATTCTACGGTTTAAAGGAAAAAGTAAGAGAACTTAAAGCCGCTGATCTTAGCTCTACTATTCGTACCCTAAGAAGGGAATTCGATGAGGTAAACCGCATTCACGTTAGCTTGAAAACCAAGGCGGAAAACTTTGATCTTTACCTCAAGGAAGCAGCGGAACGCAAGGAAAGTTTAAGTTCCAGAATCCAAAAGGCGGAAGATGAAATCCATAAGGTAGAAAACGAGCTTAATATCAAGCAGGCCGAAGCCGAAGTTGCTACCAAAAAGATCAACGAAACGGATACCACGTACCGCCAAGCCGCGGGTCAACTTTCCGAGGCTTCCGCCGAATACAACCAAAGGAACATCGAGTTTATTCGTCAGCAGAATAAGGTGACTACCCTCAAAAGGGAATTGGAGTTCCGTAGAAAACAACTTTCCGAAACGCAATTAAAATTATTCGCGGATAAGGAGGGTGACGGTAAAACCATTGCTCAAATCGAGGAGGTGTTTAACCAAATCGAGGCATTCAAGGAGAAGCTTCAGCAGCTTTACCAAGATAAGAAGGCACAACAAGCAAAGCTTACTGAAGTAGAGCAGGTATATTATGATTCAAGAGGCGGTATCAATGAGATTGAGACCATTATTCGCCAGAACAACCACCAAAGACGCTTGACCCAAGAGTTGATTGACAAACTCAAGGACAGGTTCAATGACGTAAAACTTCAACTGACCGGAATAGGGGAGCGCCTTCGCGCCGAGTTTGATATCAATATCAATGACCTTATTAATTCGGATCCGAATCCGGCTTATAATAAGGAAGAGCTGGAGCCAAAAGTCGAAAAGCTAAGGAAGCGCCTTCACGGTTACGGTGAGATTAACCCGATGGCGGTTGAGGCATACGATGAAATGAAAGTCCGCTACGATAATATCGTGGAACAACGCCAAGACATCTTAGACGCTAAGGAGTCCTTGGTTCAAACCATCACGGAAATCGAGGGCAAAGCCACGGAGAAATTCATGGAGTCTTTTACTCAGGTAAGAGAACACTTTATCCGTGTATTCCGTAGCCTTTTCCGTGCCGATGATAATTGCGACCTTATTTTGGAGGATCCGGAAAATCCCTTGGAGTGCGGGATCAAAATCGTAGCGAAGCCTAAAGGAAAGCGTCCCCAATCCATTAGCCAGTTATCAGGGGGAGAGAAAACCCTTACCGCTACGGCATTGCTTTTTGCCTTGTATCTCTTGAAGCCGGCGCCATTCTGTATTTTTGATGAGGTAGATGCACCGTTGGATGATGCCAACGTTGACAAATTCAATAACATCATCAAGGAGTTTTCCAAAGACTCACAGTTTATCATCGTTACCCATAACAAGGGAACCATGGCGGCTGTAGATATCATTTATGGTGTAAAAATGGAGGAAGGTGTGTCCGAAGTTGTACCCGTGGATTTCAGGAATTTCGCCCACCAGACGTTAACTGACGCGATTAATTCTAATTAATCAAGCGTTTTCGCAACTGTTCTTTATCATATCCATCATTTAATCCTGTCATTAATTCCCTGAAAAACTCTTTACGAATTGTAAAGGGTCTATTTCTAAGGGTGAAATTCTCCGACACACTCCCCAACAATTCTTTTACAAACCAATAAGTCCATTCACCCTTAGAAAACCGCATTTCACCGACAGTTCCTCTATTTCGTCGATACCATTTTTTCATAATCCGTGACAATTCCCATTTCACCGTAAGTTCCCGCCCATTCGAATGAAATTTCAAATTTTAGGGCGCTGGGGGTAGCATCTTGAGGTCATAATTAATGCACACTAACTCCCCACCACGCTAAATTGATATTTGAGATGAACTACGGAGACCTTTTTACCAAAGTAATTTACACCCTTTTCCTTATCGCGTTTTTCGCGGTTTCAGGATTCGCCCAAGAAATTTGTGATGATGGTATAGACAACGACGGGGACGGATTAACGGATTGTGCCGACCCGGATTGTCAAAACGCGGTAGGATGCGAGAATACCTTTTCTTGTGTTGCCGCATTGTACCAAGTACTTTCCGGTCAATTGAACAAATTTGACCCTGCTACCAAAACTTATACACCTATTGGTCCGGTAAATTCCGCATATAACGGAACGGGGTATAACATCCAAGACGGGTATATCTACGGACAAAGAACCCAAGAGGGTATTCGGTATTTATACAGGGTATTTAATGACGGAACCATGGAAAATCTAGGGGAAATCATTAACGGTACCAATTTCCCGGATTTCAAGGCGGATTTTGATCATACCGGAAACTTGGTTACTTACCAGGACGGGGTTTTGTACTTCGTGGACGTGGACGTATTCCCATTGAATTATACCAGCCTTAACCTAACGAATTTAACAGGAGGGAATTTCCCGAATGCTAATGATATCGTTTATGATTACATCCATGACAGGTTTTACCTACTGACTTCCGGTATGGAGTTATGGGTTATTGATGATGACGCGGCAACCATTCGTATGGTATCGGATTTGGATCAAGACATCACGGTTTCAGGCGGAAACGGTGCCGCATGGGCGGATTTCCTTGGAAATCTATATTTCTTTAACAATGGTTCAGGTAATATTTACAAAGTAGACTTAGACGAATCAGGTGAAAACGCCTTATCCGTTGAATTACTTGTAGAGAGCACTCCAAACGGTAACAATGACGGTATGAGTTGCCCTTTAGCTCGCATCCCTGAAATTTGTGAAAACGGTATCGATGATGACGGTGACGGGCTAGTGGATTGTGATGATCCTGACTGTACTTATTCCACTACTTGCGGTTATACGCCACCAACGGGCGGTGAAGAATCAGGTTTGGAATCCAACTCCCGCTTATCGGAAAAAATAGCACTGAGAAACTATACAAGAAATAAGGAAGGAAGAATTAATTCCGTTGTGAATCGTCCTGAAAATAGATGGTCACCCACACCCATTTCAGAAAGAACCGGTTCCATTTCCGACTTCCTTCCGCAAAACGCTATTGAAGGCGCACAAGCATACGTGAGTTCACCAACGGATCTTATCGGAATTACCAATGCGACGGAAGTATTCAGTGTTGATTATTTCGAGGGAGGTCAGCGTGCGGCAACAGCCCTTGCTATTACCGCCGAAGGCGGGATCTATGAGCATACCAAATACGTTTGCGATAGATTACACGGCGCTAAGTTGGAGAATATTTGGAACTATGAGTTTTTGTACAACAAGCCCTTTATCGTAACCAAGTACGAGCATGGGGACGGGACCAAGGAATATTCCTGCTCCTTCGGGGTTTTCATGAATGATGAGGGAGAGATGATGTTGGAGTCGCATTGGAATCTAGCGGATTATCCCGAGGCCGAGCAAGCATTTACTTTCCAATTGTGGGCAGGAAATATGCTATACCTACAAAATATGGTATTGGAGGTAATCCAATTACTAGAGACGGATGCCCCCATTAGCGAATACATGCTTGGAGGAACACCAAAAGTATACGCTTCCCAAATCCGTTACCAAAACCATGTAATGGAAATGGATATCGTGAATAAGGCGGGAGCATCTACGGTAGAAATCATTATGGAGGAATTAGAAACCGAGCATTCCGAAGCGGAGTTAAGAACCGAAACCGTAAGCCTTACAGGTGCGGAATTACAAACCGTTACCATCAATACCGAAGGCACATACGCCATTGGAATGACCCTTTCCCATAACCCGAATCAAGTACAAGACGTGGTTTATTTTGCGGATGGCGCTTGGGGATTGGACGTAACGGAAGAAGGTTCCAACATTAATGATTTTGCCATCATTCCTGAGGACACCTACATCACACCGGAAGACGGAAGGCTTATCGAAAGAGGGATTCATGTTTCCGGAAACGTAAAGGATAAAGTGGCGGTATACCGCTCCATGAACGCCGGGTTCAAACCTGAGGACATGAATAACTTTGACATGATTTCCTTCTTGGCATCCGGAACGGGTTCCTTGGAAGTAACCATCGTGAAGGCAGGAATAAGTGACTGGGAGCAGCAAATGAGAACTTTTGTTGAATTGACACCTGAAGAGCAGTTATTCCAATTGCCAATGGATGTTTTCGGGAATAATACAGGGGACTGGGCTGATGTTAGCATGATTGTATTCGGGATTTACGGCAATGGCGAGGATTTTTCCGCTTTTGAATTAAACTTGGAGGACGTACAATTTACCAATGGTCAAAGCGTATCCGTTCAAGATGTAATGGTGGAAGAGGCAGCTGTTTTCCCTAATCCAATGGTAGATAAGGCGATAATCTCCTTTAACTCCAACAACGGGAACGACTATACCATCAACGTATATTCCCAAACCGGGCAGTTGGTTCATGAATTAAGAGGTTCCGCATTTACGGGCACCAATAGGGTAGAGTTCATTAACCCGGGTTTAGCACAGGGTATGTACTATTTCGAGATTCAAGTACAAGGGGAAGAAAAGAAAACCGGTAAACTGATAATTGCCGGTCAAGAATAAATTTGGTGATAATTTAGCGTGTTTTTTGAGGAAAAGCGGTAGGGGGGCGCCCCTACCGCTTTCTTCTTTTTGTAGCAATCTTTATATTGCCAATCTTTAGAGAAAACCAAACCACCGAATTATGGCAGGCGCAAGTACCACCGAATTTTTTTCTTGTACTCCCGAGGAGCTATATTCCATTATTACCGATTACGAAAGATATCCTGAATTCCTTTCCGAGATTAAATCCATGAAAGTGATTGAGGAAGACGGGAACCGAAAGTTGGTGGAGTATAAAATATCCATGATTAAGACTTTTACCTACCGGTTATGGATGACCGAGAACCCGGATGACTATTCCGTTACTTGGACTTTTGATTCAGGCGATATGTTCCGTAAGTCCGACGGTTCTTGGATATTAAGTGAGGAAGACGAGGGAACGACAAAGGCAACTTATACGGTTGACGCAAAGGTGAAGATGTTGGTTCCCGGACGGGTTACCAAAATGCTGGTTAACGTTAACCTTCCGAACATGATGAAATCCTACCACAAAAGGCTGGAACAATTAAGGGAAGAGGCGTAAACATTTTCTTTTGATAAAAGAAACGGGGCATGACCAAAAGGTCATGCCCCGTTTTCAATTCCGACAAAACTCAATTACTTATCATCCCTTCCGGACTTATCCGTATAATGTACGGATGCCTGTTGGGTACCCCAAAGCACGATGTCTTGGATATTGACATGAGCCGGACGGGTAGCGGTAAAGTAGATGACTTCAGCTACATCACTTGCTTTCAATGGTTTGAAATCCGCGTATGTTTTGTCTGCTTTTTCCGCATCAAAATCATGGCGCACCAAGGAGAATTCCGTTTCCTCTACCGCACCGGGCGCCACGGAACTAACCCTGATATTGTACTTGTGTAAGTCAATACGCATTGCCCTGTTCAAGGCATCCACGGCGTGCTTGGTAGCGCAGTAAACATTCCCGCCCGGATATACGTCTTTACCCGCAACGGAACCGACATTGATGATATGCCCCTTATTTCTTGAAACCATTCCGGGAGCAATCAAGCGGGTCATGTATAATAAGCCCTTGATATTGGTATCAATCATGGTTTCCCAATGATCGATATCACCTTCATGGATGGGGCCTTTTCCTTTGGCAAGCCCGGCATTATTAATAAGGATGTCAACCTCTTTGAAACAAGGATTCAAGGAATCCACCGCCTTACGGCAAGCATCCAAGCTACGGACGTCGAACTCAATGATTTGAACACCTACACCATAGCTTTCCTCTAGTTCCTCTTTTAATGCCTCTAATCTTCCTTTTCTCCTACCGGTAATGATAAGATCATGTCCCTTCTCGGCAAAAAGAATAGCGGAAGCTTTACCGATACCGGAAGTAGCGCCGGTAATCATGACCAAGTCTTTCAACTCCTTTTGAACCGGAATTTCAGCCTCGGCGATAGGAGCGAGAACTTCCTCCGTTTCAGGTTGGGTAGGTTCCGTTACCGGTTCCTCCAAGGCAGGAGCAATAGGTGCTTCATCCACCGGAATTTCCTCAATTACCTCATCAATTACCTCCTCTAGTTCTTCATCCAATTCCTCTTCAAACGGATTGTCAAGAAGTTCCTCTTCCTCAACCACCGGGGCTTCCTCCTCCTTTCCTATCAATTTATCAACCACGACACCGCCGGTAATAAGCGCCGCGCCACCGGCTATCGTTTCTTTCAGGTTAAGTGAATCCTCGTTTTCCTCTACGGGATCTTCCGCCTTTTCCTCCGATTCAGGAAGGATTTCCTCTTCAGGGATATCCGCGGATAGTTCCTCCTTCACTTCTTCTAGGGGAACATCCATTTCTACTTCATCCTCAACCTCCTTGGAAATTTCCAATACTTCTGCGGTAAGCTCATCAAATGCTTCCTCCTCGGGAGCAATAACGATTTCCTCCTCTTTAACGACGGGCGCTTCAAGAATCGGTTCTTCAACCATATCCTCTAGTACCTTTGTATCAACGGATTCCTCCTCCTCAATCTCAGGGATTTCAGGAACAACGGTTTCGTATACTACATCGAATTGCTCTTCTTCGACATCCGGTTCCACTATCTCATAAACCACTTCTAAAGGTGCCTCCTCGGCAGGTGCATCGTTAATGGTTTGAACCACGTCCATTTCCATTTCCGGCGCTTCAGGGACGACATTTTCCTCAATTTCCTCAAGGGGTAAATCCGGTTCAGATTCATCGATTATTTCCTCCTTCGAGTCGAGGGTTTCCTCAGGAATGGTTTCAAGCGTTTCCTTCTCTTGATTTTCATCAATAATCCCAAGGTCTTCAACCGGTTTTTCTTCGGTTACTATTTCCGGAACATCCGCGGCTAGGGGGATACTTTCCATCTCCAAGGTTTCACTTTCCTCCTTGGTGGCATCCATTTCCAAATCCTCCTGGTGAAGTACCTCGTCGGGACGAACCGAATTATTAGGATAATACTTTCCTACCTGGAATGCCTCATCATTCTTTTCCGTCCAAAGATCGGGGTTATGCTTGATGGCATCGTGATAATATTTAGCGGCGAGTTCACCTTTACCCATTTCATAGTAAATGACCGCAATATCATAATGGGCAAAAGGATGCTCAGGTTCCAATTGAGCCACTTTCATAAAAGCCTTAAGTGCTTTTTTGGGTTTCCCTTGGTGCTCGTGCATCAAAACCGCATACCGGTACAAGGCGTCCGTGTTATCCGTATCCTGCTGGTAGGCAATTTTAAAATGCTTGGTTGCTTTCTTCTTTTGTGCCCTGAAGTTATCCGCCAATAAGACCCCTAACTTATAATGTAAGCCGGGATATTCATGATTGATGGAAAGTGCCTTCTCGTAGTAGGATCTGGATGTTAAGAAATCCTCTTCCAACTCGGCTATTTCAGCTAAACGAAGAACGGAGTAAACATGGTCTCCCGTGTTTTCGTCAATTATTTCGAATTGTTCCTTTGCCTCGGCAACATTCTTGAGTTTATCCTGAAGAACGGATGCATAAATGAACCGTGCCTCGTGGTTTCCGGGATCAGCGGCCAAAATCTTTTTCAGTTCCGCAACAGCCCCCGTAAAATCCTCTTGATCAACCATTGCCAATACCTCAATCGGAACAGCCACTACGTCATCATCCTCGTCTTCCAGGAAGTCATCATCGAAACTCAAATCATCTTCATCCTCCTCGTCTTCTTCGTCCTCTTTTTCCGCCAGTAAAATCTCCTCTTTTAACTCCCTGAGCAGTCGGGCTTCCTCATCCTCCTCCTCAAGTTTTGGAACTTCAGGGCTATTCTTTTCATCATCCTCATCGAATAATGAAACCAATAAATCATAAGAGGACTTATCCTCATAAGACTTATCATCCCCAAGCATTTCTTCCTTGTCCTCGGAAACAATTTCCTTTTCCGGGGTTTCGGAAAGAGGTAGGGGAGCTTCCGGTAAATCATCAAGAATCTCCTCCTTGACATCCTCGAAGGAATCAGCGACTTCCTCTTTGATTTCGGAAACTTCTACATTTATTTTCTCGGGAATATCCGTATTAATTTCTTCCCTGGCTTCAATTTCAGGAGTCTTAAGTTCTACCTCAGGAATATCAACTTTTTCCTCCACAACATCGGATAAGCCATCCTTGAGTTCCTCTTGGATCTCAACTACGGGTTCTTTAACTGCTTCCTTTACCTCTTCCTTTTTCTCCTTTATTTCTTCTTTGATATCGGCAATCCCGTTAGCGACAGGTGCGACCTTAACCCCGATTTCCTCTTTTAGCTTCGCGTGTAGTGTAGCGGGTTTTCCTTCCTCCTCTACCACCAAGGCGGGTAATTTCTTGTATTCCCCGGCAAGGTGTGACCATCCGGAGCGACGGAAAAAACGTTCGAACCCGTTAGATTGCAACTCCTTGTAATCCACGTAATCAGAACCACGAAGTATCCTAAGGAATTCACCTATTTCAGATGAGATTGACCGAACGACCTGGAGTTCCTTCCCGAATTTCTCTTCATCCGCACTATCGATATCATGCTTCTTTTTCCGTAAATCCAAATACTGATCTTGCCAATAATTCATATAATGAATCACATTGGATACACGCTCGAATTTGGTGGGGATATAATCCGTACCGCCCAATGGGTTTTTGTACTTCCCGTCCGTAACCACAGGAAAAATCCTTGACTTCAAGGAAGATGTTTGAAGCAATTTTAAAGCTTCGTACATACAATCCTTTGATTTCAGGAAATTATCGCTGATTAAAAGAACGATAGGCGCGGAGGGGAGTTCGGAAAAATTACGGAATTCACTATCTCTTTCATGAAGGAGTCTAGTGTCGTGCCGAAAGGAAATCCCCAAACGGGATAAATCACGCTCGATGGCGTCAGCTATGTTTTTGTTCGTCTCATTATAGACTAGGAAAGCATGCATGGGAAGAAGTCTATTTTAGTATGGTTGATTCGGTCAGTTTAGTCGAGGCTTAAGAAAGGATTTAAATCCATTCCGGAAACAAGCCTACAATTTAGACAGCAAAAATACCGTTATGTAACAATAAATTTACTTAGAAATCAAATCAGATACGAAAGATTCGAAATCTTCCTTGAATACCTTGTAATTTTCCGGTGAAGCGGGTCCCGTAAATCCGGTGTGAATCCTTTGAACCTTGTTATCGGCATCAAGGAAAATCATGGTAGGATAAGAGATGACCGCATTCAGCATGGGCAATTTCTCGGCGGCTTCGGATTTACGATAGCTACCTGCCCATAATACCGGGTAATCGATACCGAAACGGTTCTTAAAAGTCCGTATGGCATCGTTGGCTTTCTCTGCAGTCTTATGTTTTTCGAACGCAAGTCCGATTACGGCGAGGTTCTCGCTTGGATTTTCTTTCAAATACTGTGCTAAAAATGCCGTCTCGTCAGCGCAATTGGGGCACCAAGTTCCCAGTATCTGGACAATTTTCGCCTTTCCCTCAAAAGACTTATCCGTTAACGAGACCAAAGCACCGTTTTCATCAGGAAAAGAAAATTCCAAAGATTCATAACCGGGCTTTAAATATGTTAAAGAATCCGGGCTAACTAATTGAATTTCATCATTTTTCCTAGCTTCCCACATGGTTTTATAGTGGGAACCACTTCTGAAAGATCCTATCAATGAACCATCCTCTAAGACCTTTGCCTCGAAAAGGAAAGCATGGGATCCATCAAAGCACGAAAGATACATTTTATTTGCTTGAATCGTACCTTCCAAGAAGCGGTAATCACCGGTTTCGGTTAGGAAAGTTCCGGTGACCTCGTTTCCGGTCTGTTTGAACTCACCAATCGCCTTGTAAGGATCATCGCCGTCCACCCCAAAAGTAACGTCCCATTTTCCTGTTAGATCTATTGCGGGTTCTTTCTTCAGCGTAGTAAATCTATGGTTCCTTCCGTGCATGGCAACAAAAGGAATCCGGTAATTTTCACGGGTTTCCACTACCCAAACGCCCTCAATTACATCTTCTTCGTAAAATGCCTTGATGTAGGAATCATAATGCGGGAAATCAATGATTATGGTATCATTGCCGGAAGGTTCATCCCAGCCCCAAATAATGGAATCCGCTTTTATCCTTTCTTCACCATTAACGATCTCGATATAGAAATTCTTATCGTCCTTGTAAATCACATCGAAGGTAAAGGGCAGTTCCCCTTGGGTAACCTCCTCGAATTGGGTATTTACCTCTTCTTTCTTCGCTTTTTTATTAAGATTCCTAGGAGCGAATTCCAATTTTAGGACACCTCGCCAAGTGCCGGGTACAGGCCCCGTAAATTGTTGTGGTACTTCCAAGCAAGATTGAATTGTAAAAAGTGGGAGTAATAAAAGAAAAAATCCGAAACGTTTCATTTTAATCACGCGCTTACGATTTAGATTCCCCCTTGAATGATTGTTCCTTGTCGGAGAACAAAACATTAAAGGTGGTGAGGCTACCGTATATTCTGGTAATGTATTGTTGGAGGTTCACTTTTTCAGCCTCCTCCAAACCGGAAGAGTTGATACGCTGCTCCATGACCCTTAAACGGTCGCGGACCATGACAAGTTTATGGAAAAAGGTATCCAGTGGAATTTCCTTGGCTTTTAAGTCCTCATCCTTGGGATGGAGAACCATTTTTCCACCCACGTACTTGGATGCGATTTCCACTTCTTCGTTTACCCCATTATAGACCCTAAGGATTTTGAGAAGCGCCTTTTCCGCATCATTAAAAGTGACACCGCCTTCCGGTTCGACCTTTTCTACAATGGTCCATTTATCATATTCCTTACCTACGTTTTTCATACCATAGGTCAAAAAACTCACTTGGTACGCCGCAACGTTTACTTTAACGATAACGCCATCACCGTATGCCGGGTGTTTTACACGTGTTCCAACGCCTAGAAGATCTGCCATAATTGAATGAATAATGAGGAATGAACAATGAAGAATTACTCTTTCACTATTCATTCTTAATTTTTAATTATTTATAATGGTCATCCCACTGTTTGGGTTTGGGATCATTGAGTTTTCCTTCTGATTTTGCGATAATCATGGATACGGTAGCGTCACCGGTAACGTTGGCGACGGTACGGCACATATCCAAGGGACGATCAATCGCAAAAATAAGTGCTAATCCTGCCTCCGGGACGCCAATCGCCCCTAGGACGATGGCCAGCATAACCAAGCCCGCTCCGGGAACGGCGGCGGAACCGATTGAGGCAAGGGTAGCCGTAGCAATAATGGTAATTTGTTGCCCGAAAGTTAAATCATAACCAAGTGCGACGGCAATAAAAACCGCTGCGACCGCTTGGTATAAACTTGTACCATCCATGTTAATGGTGGCTCCTACGGGAAGTACAAAACTTGTTACCTCACGATCAACGCCTAAGTGTTCCTCGCAACGTTCCATGGTTACCGGAAGGGTAGCCGCACTGGAAGAGGTGGAAAAGGCTAGAAGCTGAGCCGGGGAAATCCCGTTAAAAAAGAATAGGGGAGACTTGCCCGTTAAGAAATAAACGGCGGATGGGTAAACCAAAAATATGAGAATACCTAATCCTAACAAGACGCTAAATCCATACCAGAAGAGGGCAATAAATATATCCGAACTCGGGGACTCTACTACCAAAGCAGCCATAAGGGCGAAAACACCTACAGGAGCCGCTAGCATGATTAAATCAATAAGTTTTAGTATAACATCATTTACCCCATCAAAGAACTCCTTGACAGGGCGTGCCTTTTCTTCGGGTATCAGGATCATTCCTATACCGAAAAAGATGACGAAGAAAATGACTTGCAGCATGTTTCTGTTGGAAGTTGCCGCACCCACGATATTATCAGGGACTACGTCTACAAGGGCTTGCAAAGGACCATTCCCTTTTTGTTTCTCGGCAGCAGCAGCTCTTTTTGCCGCTTCACCTTCAAAGGAAACCATAAGTTCCGTACGGGTTTCATCCTTTATCTTTCCTCCCGGATTGATGGTATTTACCACGGCTAAACCAATACTTACCGCGATAAGCGTGGTAAGGACATAGATACCGATGGTTTTCAAGCCCATTTTGGAGAGCTTGGATATGTCCTTCAAATCGGAT
>JAHDDF010000541.1 GCA_020629475.1 Saprospiraceae bacterium | reverse complement strand
TTTACCTAATTGAGCCAATATTTTAAAGCACCATGTCGTTTCTAAGAAAACTCCCATGAAAATTGCTATGATATCGAGGATAATAAATTGGTAATTTCCGATGCGCTTAATCCTAGAACCGGCGCCGAAAACAACGGTATAGGACAAGCATATTCGAAGGAAGAATAACGATTACTCCAACGGAAGGAACCAAGCTTTATCCAAGAAGGGGACAAGTATCTCGTCAAGCTGCCCATTTTGACTTAAAAATACTTGTCATGAAGATTATCATCGTAGAAGACGAAGCGCACAACATATTCCATATGAAGCGCTTACTTAATGAAATTGAACCCGACATCCATATTATGGGTGCCTTCGGGAGCGTAAGGGATACCCTTGCTTACCTTAGTAATAATGAGCCGCCAGACCTGATTTTTTTGGACATCCGTTTAAATGACGGAATAGGCCTTGGTCTCCTTGAAAAAATGGGGATAAATATTCCTGTAATATTCACTACCGCATATGACGAATACGCCGTTTCCTCTTTTCGGTTCTTGAATGTCGATTATTTATTAAAACCCTTTACCGGAAATAAGTTAATAAATGCCATTTCCAAGTATAAACAACATTTCCAACCCAAGGAAGGAGATATTAACTTATCCCGATTAAAAAACATTTTATTCCGTAAAAAAAAGGACAGATCCTATATCTGTAAAATAGGAAAGAACCACTATCCTATCTCCGTAGAGAACATCGCCTTATTCTATACGGAAGAAGGGGAAACATGGGTAAAAACTTTTGAAGGAAAAAATTACATCCTTAATAAAACCATTGAACAACTGGAAACAGAGGTTGACCACAACAACTTCATGCGTTTAAATAGGAAGGTAATTTGTGCTAGGACAGCCGTAAGGAAATTTAAAATACTCCCCAAATCAAGATTACAGATCCATACTAAACCGGAAGCGGAATTTGATGTATTCGTTTCTACGGAAAAGTCAAGCGTATTCAAATATTGGGTGAGTTGACCATTACCATTCAATCACCTCCCCGTCCCTGTAAAACAAGCCGGATTTTGCGTCTTCCGCATCCACGAGATAGGTGATACTATCACCTCCTTGTTCCAATGTCCTGGGCGCGCTGGGTCCACCCATATCCGTTTTTACCCAACCGGGCGAAACGGCAAATACTTTTACCTTGCCCGCCATGTCCGCTGCCATCGTTGCCGTTAAGGCATTCATGGCTGTTTTTGAGATGCGGTAACCCGCCATGTCGGCACCCATTTCGGAGAGGGCGCCTAAGCCTGAGGAAACATTTATGATTCTTCCGTCCTTGGATTTTTCAAGTAAGGGCATGAATACACGGGACGTATAATAGGCGCCGTAGAAATTGGTTTCCATAATGTGCTTGAACATCTCCAATCCCACATCCAATGAGTTCCCCCTATCGGGAAAAATGCCGGCATTATTCACCAAAACATCCAAACCGCCGGCTTCCAATTCCTTCTTGACATTTTGGATATCCTCCAAGGAGCTTACATCCATTTTCAAACCATGAATTTCTTGGTGAGCGGTAATCGTTCTTAGATCATTGGCGGCGGCATCCGCTTTTTCCTTGGTTCTTGCCGTAAGGAAAACGGTATACCCTTTAATTGCCATTTGCATGGCGACTTCCCTGCCCAGACCTCTATTGGCACCGGTAATTAATACTCTTTTCATGGTTTTGAAATCAATTGTATTATCCAAAAAGAAAAACACCTCCAAGGTAAGAAACCCGGGAGGTGTTTTTCAAATAGGAATCAGGGATGATTATTCACCAATCCCGTCTGTTTCATCAATGTACTTCTTCAACCAAGCAGAACACTCGTTGAAATCATCGAAGCAGTATTCCTCCTCCACCAACCCGGGGACAAGACTTACTCTTTCAAACAATTCACGAGGCTGCCCATGAAGATCCGTAAATACGACCTTAACGCCTGCCTGCTGTAAATCCATGATAGCATCCTCCATGGCATACAGGCCGGATTGGTCAACATACGGAACCTTATCCATACGCATAACCACCACCCTGATTTCAGGTAAGGCATTCATCATATCTTGGAAACGAGAGGCAAAACCGAAGAAGAGCGGACCGTTCAGGTGCTTCACGTAAACATGATCCCCTAAGGTTTCAAGGATATTACCCTCATCAGCCCAAGGCACCTCACGGGAGAATTCCTTCAACGGTGCAATGTCGGTCTTATCTTCCACCACATCGGAAATCTTCTTCATGAAGAGGATGGACGCCAATACCATTCCTACGGCTACGGCTTCCACCAAGCCCCAGAATACGGTAAGGATAAGCACGATGATCATTACGGCTACCTCGGCAAGCGGCATCTTATTCACCGCTTTCAAACCTTTGTAATCCATTACACCGATACCTACGGTAATCAAGATACCCGCAAGAACCGCTTGTGGGATATTAGATGCGATAGGTCCAAGCGCGATAACGATAAAGAACATCAATA
>JAHDDF010000540.1 GCA_020629475.1 Saprospiraceae bacterium | reverse complement strand
TGCCGGCATTCGAGGAAAAATTACTTGGATTAGGGCCGGGCAGTAAATTCGAATTTACATTACAACCCGAAGAAGCTTACGGTATTTCTCATCCCGGGAATATTGTTGAAATCCCCATTTCAAAATTCATAGGAATAGACGGGCAAGCAGCCGGAAATAAACTGGACAAGGGAGATCCCATCGTATTAACCGATGACGAAGGATATACTTTTAATGCCGTTGTATTGGAAAGAAAAGAAAATACCTTACGTATTGATGGTAACCACGCTATGGCAGGTAAAACCCTCTATTTCAAAGGTTCCGTCCTAGCGGTTAGAGAATCCACCCTAGAAGAAAAAATCAGCCCCTATCGAGCAAGGAGGAGTGAGAAATTAATGAATAATTAAAAATGAATAATTATTAATTGTTCATTTTTAATTATTCATTAATAGGTCTTTCATTCCTGCGCTGGCGCTTGTTTCTAGATTTCCTTCTTCATCGGAAAAAATGAAATAAGCTTCAAGGCTTGGGTCACGTTCCACCATGGCTTCCGCTTTTTTCATGCCCATTGCCATGAAAGCCGTAGCGTAAGCATCCGCCATCATACAGTTATCGGAAATAACGGTTACGCTTAATAAATTGGAAAGCTCTGTTTTTCCGGTTTTAGGATTAATCGTGTGTGCATATTTTTTATCACCTACCTTATAGAAATTCCGATAATTTCCGGAGGTGGCTAAGCCCTTGTTCGTTAATTTAACCTTGGCTTCGAAATCGTAGATTTTTGCATCCTCTTTAGGCGTATTAATTCCGATGATCCATTCTTCCCCGTTGTCCTTTTTTCCTTGGCAATACACTTCCCCGCCAATCTCGACCAAGAAGTTTTTAATTCCTCTTTTATTTAGATAATTCGCCGCAAGATCCACGCCGTATCCCTTGGCTAGGGCACTAAAATCCAATTGTACACCGGGGACGGATTTGGTAATGCTGAATTTTTTAGGCGAAGGGCTTAATTCAATATTTAGCTTATCCATTCCTACAAGGGAAAGAGTTTCTTCTATGGTTGTATCATCCGGCTGAGGAGCTTCTTCCTTTTTCTCGTACCCGAAGCCCCAAAGGTTTACCAAGGGCATAACGGTTGGGTCAAAATAACCGGCGGATTCGAGGTAGACCTTTTGGCTTGCCTCAAGATTATTGTAAAAATGACCATGCGTTTCCAAGCCTTCGAAATAATCGAGTTTGGTTTCCTCGGAGGTATTGAATTGGGAGATCAAAGAGCTTGGAATGTAAGTTGATACCTGTTGGTTCAAGGCTTGGAACAAGGAGTCCATCGCGGCATTGATTTCCGCTGTGGGAACTTCTCCATCATACTTGACAGTATAAGTCGTTCCCATTGTTTTTCCGCCGATAAGTTTGAATCCGCTCGTTACGGGAGTTACTTCCGTTTTACAAGCAAGGAGTAAAAGGGGAAAAACAAGGAAAAACAAGTAAACACGTTTCATGGCTCTGCAATTTTGGGCAAAGGTAATAAGTGCTCTGAAAATCAATGCTCCTGAAAGAATGTTAATGAAAAAGCGTGTCTTAACGTTTAAATGTTAAGGCTTTCGAGAATGTTATTTTGGAATTAAGAAGTGGGTTTTTCTTGATAATCCAAGGCTAAAAGGGGATAATGTGAACAACCATTTATCATTACGAAATTTCCCTGCCATGAAGAACAAATACTATTTATTCTTCTTTTTCATTTTCCTTTTTGGTTCCTGTGCTAGTGTAGCGGATCAAATTCAAAAGGGCAAATACAATAAGGCTTTTCAAACTACGGTAAAACGTGCCGAAAAAGGGAAGGGCGGAAAAGAAAATATCCGATTAATGGAGCGCTCCTTGGAGCATTTGATCCAAAGGGATTTTGAACGCGCCAATGCACTAGCGGAGAGCAGTGATTATAACTTAATTGAAACATCAACCAAGGTAATTGACTTGCTGGTGGGTATTATTGATGAATCAAAAATCTACCTTGGGGATTCATTTGATTCTCATAGAACAGCGTTGACTACCCGCTCTTCCGAAATTAAACTGGGACTCTTTGAGGATTATATGGAGTCGGGTCACGCCTTTATGAGACAAGCCAGGAATACCGGTGACAAACGGTCCGCGCAGCACGCCTATGAATATTATAGTGATGCCCAAGAGTTTCTTCCTCCGGATATAGATGCTTCTCCCTTGTACGAATTAAAAGCCGAGGCCTTGGACCGAGGGAAAATGTATTTCAACGTAAGACTTTACACCCCGAATTCCTACAGCTTGGAGCGGGATATCGTAAATCAATTTTCAAAACTGGAAAGGCGTGGTGGTATTTTTAATGAAATCGTGGTAAACGATGATTCCGATGAGGGATTCGATTGCATACTAAATATCGAATTTATCAACCTTGACGTAGATGAGGACTATTCCTGCGAAACCAAATCCTACTGCGAAAGGGTAGTAGTGCGTGAGGATGTGGAGTACGATACTTCCGGA
>JAHDDF010000539.1 GCA_020629475.1 Saprospiraceae bacterium | reverse complement strand
ACCCTTCGCCACACTTTCTCATCCGAGTCCAAGAAGACCGGATGATTTCCCTCTTTCCAAAATTTATAGGTCGTATTATTCTTGTTATATTTTGCGTAATATTTAAACAAACGAAGAATCCAGCCTCTTCTACTTTCCCTTCGGGTATTTTCCATATCCTTGATGATAAGACGAGCCACGAATTTTTTAAAATCCCGTATAATCGCGGAAAGCCCTTGTAAATCATCCGTACTTACCACCATGTGAAGGTGATTACTCATTAAAACCCAAGCGAATACTTTTAGCCCTTTCTTTTCGATACAAAACCTTAATGAGTCAATTATGATTTGCTTGTAATGATCCCGTGTAAAAACATCAACCCAAGCAACCGTGGTAAAGGTGACGAAGTACATGGCATTTTGATCGGAAATACGGTAACCGTTCATTTCAATTGTTTTATGGTTCTTTTATAGAAGAGTCAGAGAGTGTAGAATGTGAGGAACTTGCTCTACAGGAATTTGGTTGATTTTCAAGTATGTCGTACCTGATTCAAATATCAGTTCAACTACACGTTAGAAAGTTATAGAGAACGTATTGTATCCAAGTCGGGAGACTTGGATGATGTGGGGGAGTGTGAGAGAATTTAAAAAACCGTAATTTTGCAACATGGTTAAGATCGGAGATGTAGAAATCGGGGAATTTCCCTTGTTGCTTGCACCTATGGAGGACGTAAGTGACCCGCCCTTCCGTGCACTTTGTAAGGAGCAGGGCTGCGATATGATGTATACGGAATTTATTTCCGTTGAGGGACTCATCCGTGATGCGGATAAAAGTGTCCAGAAATTGGACATTTACGATTATGAGCGTCCAATAGGTATCCAAATCTTTGGAGCCAAGGAGGATAGTATGCGCCGTGCCGCGGAAATCGTGGAGGAGGCAAAACCCGAAGTATTGGATATCAATTTTGGTTGCCCGGTAAAAAAGGTCGTTTGCAAAATGGCGGGAGCGGGTATCCTTCAGGATATTCCAAGGATGGTGAAGTTGACGGAAATGATCGTTAAATCCACCAACTTACCCGTAACCGTAAAAACCCGCTTGGGTTGGGACGATAAAACCAAGTACATCGTTGATGCCGCTGAGGCATTACAAGATGTAGGAATCAAGGCACTGAGTATTCACGGCCGTACCAGGAAGCAAATGTATAAGGGTGAAGCGGATTGGACCTTAATCGGGGAAATCAAGAATAACCCGAGGATGAAAATTCCGGTTTTCGGAAACGGTGATATTGATTCCGGTCCCAAGGCAAAACTATACAAGGAACGATACGGTGTGGACGGCATCATGATCGGTCGTGCTTCTATTGGCTATCCTTGGATTTTCAGGGAAGTAAAACACTATTTGGAAACAGGTGAAGAGCTAGCAAAACCAACCGTAAAAGAACGGGTGGACGCCGCTAGGCGACACCTGAAATTCTCCTTGGAATGGAAGGGGACCAAATTGGGGATTTTGGAAATGCGTAGGCACTATACCAACTACTTCCGCGGATTCCCGGGCGTAAAGGCTTACAGATCCAAACTCGTAAATAGTCTGGAACCCGAATTCTTATTTGAGGTTTTGGATGAGATTGAAAAAGTGTACGGCAGCATGGAACCGGCCTTGGTCAAGGTTTAATTGGCATTGGTCGAGGAAAAAGTGACCCTAAACTTTGAACTGTGTCAAAAAAGTTGTAATAAGCGATTGAATTCGCTAACGAAGGAATCTCCCTCGTATATTTTTAACAAAAAACCATTAATAGCGTCATGGGATTGTTCTCATTTTTTAAGAAAGCCGGTTCAAAAGCTCTAGTTGAAGAGGAAAAGAAAGCGGAAAAAAGCCATATGGCTGAGGAAATGGTAAAGAAGGCAAAGCTTTCCGTTTTTACCAGCATCGTTAAGTCCTTGGATTTGCCCATCGAGGATTTACAATTGGACTTGGATGGTGATACCATCATCGTAGCGGGAACGACTGATTCCCACGAAAACCGCGAGAAAATTATTCTTGCATTGGGTAACGTAAACGGAATCGCCGCCGTTGATGATCGTATTTATGTAGATGCACCTAAGGTTGAGTCCCAATTCCACACCGTGGAAAAAGGTGATACCCTTGGTAAAATCGCGAAGAAGTACTACGGCAATGCCATGAAGTACCCCGTTATCTTCGAAGCGAATAAGCCTATGTTGGAGCATCCGGACAGAATTTATCCCGGACAAAACTTACGTATTCCTTCCTTGGAAGCATAATACGTCAGTAAACGACATATCAAACCGTCGGTTTCCCTTGGAAATCGACGGTTTTTTGTTTGTTTCAAGAAACGGTAGAACTTGAAGTGTTTTTGCCGGTTATAAAATCGGGCGGATAAAGACGTCTTGAATCCTAAATCATGGCTACACTAAGTAATTCTGTTGTTCTTTTCAAGAAGAGCAATCACTTAAAATTTTGTCATTCAGACGTTAGACGCTAGATTTTAGACGTTAGATAAATTTT
>JAHDDF010000056.1 GCA_020629475.1 Saprospiraceae bacterium | reverse complement strand
TTTTCCTTGAATTAATTATCAACTATGAAGTCGTCTCTTAATTTTCGGAAGAGATAAATTTATAAACCAATCCGGCAAGGATAGCACCAACGATAGGAGCAAGCCAGAACAACCACAATTGTGGAATAGCCCAATCTCCCGCAAAGATGGCCTGGCTGGTACTTCTAGCCGGGTTTACGGATGTATTGGTAACCGGGATACTGATAAGGTGGATCAAGGTAAGACCTAAACCAATCGCAAGACCCGCGAATCCTTTGGGTGCCTTTTCATGCGTTGCTCCTAGGATAATGATCAAGAACATGAAGGTCATGGCAATTTCCGTAACCAAGCATGCTACCATGGAATACCCTCCGGGTGAATGTTCACCGTATCCGTTGGAGGCAAACCCTCCCATTTCAAAGCCGGCTTTACCGCTAGCTATTAAATACAGGACTCCGGCTCCGGCAATGGCACCTAATACCTGGGAAACAATGTAAGGAAGTAATTCTTTTGCATCGAATCTTCCACCCATCCACAATCCGATGGAAACGGCAGGATTTAAGTGACAACCTGAAATATGACCGATAGCATAAGCCATAGTCAATACCGTTAAACCAAAGGCAAGGGAAACGCCCACGAAACCTATACCTAGTTCAGGATATGCAGCTGCTAAAACAGCACTACCGCAACCACCTAGAACCAACCAGAACGTTCCGATAAATTCAGCGACGAGCTTTTTCATATTTGTTTATGATTTAATAATACGGAAGTGTTTATCAAAGCACTTTCCTCTGTGAAAAAAATCAATGTAAACCCAAATAGTATCTCGTGACTTTGACCTAAATTAAACCGCAGAACTGCTCAAGGTGCAAATTACCTTCAAGCAAGGAACACGATTGATTTTGATTGCCTCAAATGGTTAGTTAACCTCGATAGGAGGAAGGATTTGGTTTTCTCGTCCTATAAATTTAGTTTTTTTACGGAAAACGGTAGAGTATTTTGAAAAATCTTTAAAATTTAATAGCAATGGTTTTAAAGTGTCGCCATTAAAAAAGAAAATTTTGAACTCGATTTTCCTAAAACCAAATTGGAATAGGTGATTTAAAGGGGACGAAAAAGGTGGGTTGAAAACTTGTCCCTTTTTGACGTTAAATAATACATTCGTCACAATTGCAAAGCAAGTACTTTAAAAAGGGTTAAAACTCAAACCCCGGCAATTCCACGTAATCCGTCTCAAATAACTGTCCGTAATGCTTCCTGATTTCGGATTCACACAAGTCCAAGGGGAAATCATGGAAAGCGCCGTGCATGGTTTCGTAATGCATATAACCACCGCCTTCGTATTCTTGGAAAATGGAATCATTTATACCATCAAAATCCAAGGGGGCAACCCCCAGTTTATCACACAGGGCTTGATTGAAAGCCGGGGTAGCCTTTACCCATTTCCCGTTAAGGAAAAAAGACATGAAACCGTGAAAAACCATCAAATTTGAGCCTAGTTTTTCGGTCAATTTTGAGTCCCCGATATGGTTTCTCACATTGGCGAAATACAATTTTGTAGGAATACCTGCCGCTCGGCCTAAAGCGCAAAGAAGAATAGATTTGTAGATGCAGTGCCCTTCCCTTGGCTCACGATTCATGATGTTAGATGCCTTGTACCTACCCGGCACCATGCTCAGGTTGTAGGGGTTATAACGGATACTTTCCCTTACGTACATATACAAGGCAACCGCCTTCTCTACGTCCGTTTCCATTCCTTGAATGACCTCCTCTGTTTTTGCTAGGATTTCAGGATGGTCGGAATCAATAAAATAGGTGGGTTTTAAACAGTATTCCGGTATGTGGCTCATGCGTGTTTTTTCAAGTGTCCTAACATGATTTCCCTAACTTTTTCCTTCAAGGCGGGAACATCGTCCATAGTCATTCCTTCGGTGGAAATGGGGCCGTCCCAATAAACATGGACGGGACCCGGCGTGGAATCAAAAATCCCGTTCCGGATATCATTCCTTTGCTTGATATTTCCGATGGTGGTAACGGCTATGGGCAAGCCCGTTTCTATAGCAAGCCGAAAAGCCCCGCTTTTGAAAGGTTGCAAGGGCTCATCCGTCCTGTTCCTGGTTCCTTCCGGATAAATAAAAACGGAATAACCCTTGTCCAATTTCTTGCGAAGCTCCTTCAGACTTCTCTTTTTGGACTCATCGTCCTTGCGATCCACGCTAATGCAAACCGCTTTCATAACGGAGCCGAAAATGGGGATTTTCTCCAATTCCTTTTTTACCAATACACGGATAAGCATGGGTGCCGTATGCGGATTGATATAGAAATCCATATTGGAACCGTGGTTCCCGACCATGATACAGGATAGGTCCTTGGAGATTTTTTCCCTACCGTGATTTACTACCCAATGCAAAGGGGGGTAAATCACCATTATCGCCGCAATCCTGTAGGTGATAAACATGAGGAATTTGGAAGCCCTTTCCCCTAGAAGCGGTCCTAGGATTACGTGAAAGGGACCGAAAATAATAACGGCTAGAAAGAACCAAAGCATGGTCCACATGCCCCAAATGAAGCGGAATATCCGGATAATGAATTTCAAATTACTTCAATTTCTTTTTGGTAAGATGCGCTTTTCCGTCGGTACTTAAAAGTACGCCTGTGGCGCCTCTCCCGATTTCCGCCGCGTTTCCTTCGTCGGTATCAATGTGCATTTCCAATTTGTACTTCGGGGAAACCCGAATCAATACATTCCCGAAAACCAAGGAACGTTCATCGGATGCTATTTTTACATCCACGATATCCCGATCCACGACTCCGAAAATTTCTGCATCCTCCGGTGTCATATGGATGTGTCTCCAAGCACAAATTACGCCTTCTTTTAGCTCGACTCTTCCCTTAGGACCTTCCACGATGCAACCGGCGGAATTTACCACCTTCCCGGATTCCCGTATTGGTGCATCAATTCCGAGGAAGAACTCATCCGTCCTTGAAATCTCGATTTGGTTTTTTGACCTTACCGGCCCCAAAATTCTAACACGGTCGAATTGATTTTTGGGACCAATAACCTTTACCGTCTCGTTTGCCGCAAATTGATTGGGCTGGGAGAGGGGTTTCTTTTCGGTTAATTCATATCCTTTCCCGAATAGAATGTCCAAGGTTTCCCTTGAAATGTGCATGTGCCTGGCGGAGATGGCAACCGGAATAGGAGGAACCGTGTTTACCTTGAGGTTTTGCTCCATCACCTTCGCGGTTTGCTTGGC
This sequence comes from Saprospiraceae bacterium, assembly GCA_020629475.1. Lineage (GTDB taxonomy): Bacteria > Bacteroidota > Bacteroidia > Chitinophagales > Saprospiraceae > JAHDCE01. Next base: position 12,610 of record JAHDDF010000056.1, on the reverse strand, counting down.
GATGGAATATTGCTCATCCGTTTTTATGGCAAGGAGTTTTACCTTGGAATGGTTCCAAGAAAATTCCCCTACGGGTTCCTCGGTTTTCAAGGAGACATCGTGGTTCTTGTCCTCATTAATAATGGCACCCAGAAAGTCCAAACGTTGGGTAATCCTGTGTCGGATCATCGGACTATTCTCACCGATTCCACCCGTAAAAACGATAACGTCAACACCACCCATCACGGCAGCATAGGCACCAATGTATTTTCTCGCCCTGTGGGCGAATACCTGAATGGCTAACCGGCACTCATCGTTTCCTTCTTGTGCTTTTTGGATAATATCCCGCATATCGTTCCCGATTCCGGATATTCCTTTCAAGCCACTTTCCTTGTTCAATATCTTATCCAAGTCATCACCGGAAAGACCTTCAGTTTCAAGGAGGTGAAGCATTACACCCGGATCGATATCACCGCTTCTGGTTCCCATGACCAAGCCCTCAAGTGGGGTCATGCCCATTGAGGTTTCAACACTACGTCCGTATTCAATGGCGGCGACGGAACAGCCGTTTCCGAGATGGCAAGTTATTATTCTCAAGTTCTTGACATCATCCCCTAAATGTTCTGCTGCTTTGGAAGCAACGTACGCATGGCTGGTGCCGTGAAAACCGTAGCGTCGAATACCATGCTTTTCCGCAAGTTCCTTGGAGATGGCATAAGTTCTTGCCCTTCTTGGAAGTGTGGCATGGAAAGCGGTATCAAACACGGCAACATGGGGCACATCCGGGAAATGCTCCTTCGCTATCCGGATTCCTTTTAGGTTTGCGGGATTGTGAAGGGGCGCCAGTTTAAATAATGATTCGATGGTTGTTTCGACCTCCTCATCAATAATTACAGGCTCATCGAATTTGTCACCGCCGTGTACCACACGATGCCCGACAGCGTGAATCGTGGTGCCTTTTATCCTTTCCAAAAGTGCAGGAATAGCCTTGCTTAATACGGCATCATGCCCTGCTTTTTCGCAGGAAATTTCAGTCCCGTCCTCGAATTCAATCAAAGGAGAGTCAGGGACACGGGTAACGTCCATTTTAGCCAAACGTTTTCCCGTAGCGGATTGGATCAATTCCGTTTTTACGGAAGAGCTTCCGCAATTGATAACAAGGATATTCATGGTTTTCGGTTGGTTTTGGTCTGGGTTTCCTAGAAGAAGCTTACCATTTCAATATCAAAGACAAGGATGGAACCGGCAGGGATACCACCGAAATCAAAACATCCGTAAGCCATAGCGGCGGGGATGTACATGGTCCCTTTATCACCTTCATTGAAATGACGTAAACCAACTCTCCAACCTTCAATTATGCTAGAAGTTCCTAGGTTGTATTGAACAGTCGAGCCGTTAGAGGAATCGAATTGCGCACCGTCATCGAAATAGTATCCGGTGTATTTTACGTTAACCGTGGAGTTCTCCGTTGGTAATTCCGTTCCGGTGCCTTCCTCGGTGATATAGACGTAAACACCGTTATCCGCCTCAATGGCGTCTTGTAGTTTACCTTCGGATTCCAAGCGGGCGCGGATGTCCTCTTCTTGGTTTTCGATGGTACAATCGTTGCAAGCGAATTGGGTAAAAATGATGCAGAAAAAAAGAATGCTTCCAAGTAATTTTTTCATATCGGAATAAGATTGTTTTTAAAAACGTCGCAAAAATAAGAAAGAGGACATCACTTCCTTTATTCGTTAGCGATTATTCGCTGATGTATATCAATAACCTGACGAATGAGCGAATGGCTGCCGTGATTATGGATAATAAAATCGGAAAGTTCCATTTTCTTTTCGTCGTCCCATTGCTTATCCATCCGGGCAATGACTTCTTCTTTCTTTGCGCCATCGCGTTTCATGACTCTTTTGAGTCTTTCCTCCTTGGGTGCGTAAACGCAAATCATTTTATCCATCAATTGGTACCCCCCGGACTCAAAAAGGAGTGCAGCTTCCTTTAAGGTGTAAGGTGCTTCCTTGTTTTCCTCGTTCCATTCCTCACCATCCAACCATACGGCAGGGTGGACGATTTGGTTAAGCTTCTCAAGCTTTTCTTGATCATTAAAAACAATGGAAGCTATATAGGCACGGTTCAATGCCCCATCCTCCAAGTAAGCCTCCTTCCCGAAAAGTTGCGTGACACCTTCTACCACATTGTCCTTGTTCGTCATTAACCATTTGGCGCGGTCATCCGCGTAATAAATGGGGATGCCAAGCACTTCGAAAATTTTACAAACGGTGGATTTTCCTGAACCGATACCACCCGTAATCCCGACTTTTATCATGAGGTAAAGCTATTCTTTGGTACAAATGTACATACAAAAAACCGTGAGGGATACGGTTTCCCCCACGGTAATATTTTTGCCTGAAATCGGCATCAATTAATCACTTATTAATACAACCCTTATCGTTTTCATGAATGAACCCGATTTCAAACTAATGAAATAGGAATTGCTGGGTAAATCACCTAATTCCACCATGATTTGATTTTTACCCCTTACGATTTCATATTGCCCTGACCTGAGGATTCGTCCATCAACGCCGGTAACCATTAGATCGACATAATCGATTTCATTGGCGGTTACGTTGATATAAACCTTATCATAAGTCGGGTTAGGTCCATACCTGTCAATCAAGAAGACATTAGGTACTCTAGGTGCCGCGATTTCATCCTCGCAATAAGCGGGAGCGCACCCTTCAAATCTATCATTAACCGCCTTGATGGCATAGGAAAGTTCGAAATCCTCCGAGTCCTCGGCAGCGGAAATCAAATCACCGACGGTTGCGATGCTGTCCGGTAATTCTTCAATCGTCGCAAAATCCGATTGGTTGTACCAACAAACATCGGCAAGCACTAATTGAGACAAGTCGTTCGCGTTCGGGAAACCACCTGACCAACCATAAACTACATTTAATTTAAGCGTTACAAGTTCCTGCATTAAAGCATTGTTGGCAGGTACAATATAACCGCAAACATTCGAGTTTGGATTGGCGTTTGGCTGACCCGGAAGAATGAGGTCGATACATTCCGGGGTGAAAGTGTATTCACCCACAACTAGATTACCTAGTCCATCACAATAATCCTCAAAAGGACAATCTGCGAGAAGAGTCGTGATCTCCTCGTTTCTGTTACCCCAGAACCCTAGGATTTCCGTACAATATGTTCCGCATCCTGCAATGGGTTCGTATGAACACTCACATTGTTCCTCATCAAAGAAATCAAGGGTGCAATCGTTACCGTCATCACAAAGATTTGGCGCTGCTTCAACATTATTACATGAACAAGTTTCAGGATCGAATAAATCAAGTGTCAGGTTGCAGCTATCATCACAATCAGGTTCTTGATTCACGATTTCACAAGTGTTTTCATCGAAGTAATCAACGGTTAGATCACAACCATCATCTACATTCGGAATCTCGTTTACGCAAGAGCAAGTTTCCGTGTCGAAGTAATCAATCGTGTTCGGGCAATCATCTCCACAGAAAGGACCGATATTGATAATTTCACAGTTCGTGGCGTCGAAGTAATCCGTTGTGTTTGGGCAACCATCATCCACATCCGGGATTTGGTTTACGATTTCACAAGTGTTTTCATCGAAGTAGTCGATGGTTAGATCACAGAAATCATTGGGATCGGGTAATTCGTAGACACAATCACAAATGTCCGTATCGTAATAATCATTCGTTAAATCACAACCATCATTACAAGAGGGATAGTTGTAGATTAAATCGCAATTTTCTGCATCAAATTCTGCCGTAATTTCATCACAAACCGTGGATTGAGGAATATTAGGTTCATTTATGATCGCACAAGTTTCGGAATCAAAATAATCATCCGTTAGGTCGCATCCATCATCTACGTCCGGTAATTGATAAACACAATCACAGCTAACTTGATTAAAAGAATCCTCCGTTAACGGACAACCATCATCGCAATCCGGGATATTGATGATTAGGGTACAATTATCATAATTGAATTCATGTGTGACCAATTCGCAAGTTGTAGGGCAAGGTGGGGGAGCGTTTACGACCTGGCAAGCTTCCGCATCGAAGTAATCCGTTGTTAAGTAGCAGCCATCATCAACATTTGGCTCCTCGTTGACACAACCACAAATATTATCATCATAATAATCATTGGTAAGAGGGCAGCCATCATCACAGGAGGGCGTCTCATTTACGCATTGACAAGATTCATAATCATAATAATCCGTTGTTTCTTGACAAAAATCATTACAATTGGGCGCTTGATAGGAAACAGTACAATTGTCTTCATTGTAATTGGTGGTAAAGTCGGGACAAGGCGGTTCCGGTAGGTTTAATTCATGTACGATGACGCAATTTTCCGCATCGTAATAGTCCGTCGTAAGAGAACAGCCATCAGAGATTTCCTCGATTAGGATATGCCCGCAGTTACATATATCGGCATTGAAATAATCATAGGTTAGATCACAGCCATCGTCACAATTCGGTCCTTCATGGACGATGTTACAGGTTCCTTCATCATAATAATCAAAGGTTAAGTCGCAACCATCGTCCAAGTCTTGTACTTCATTGACACAAGAACAAATTGAGCTATCAAAATAATCCAATGTAGCCGAGCAATCATCGGAGCAATCCGGTGCAAGATGAACGATAGAGCAGGATGAAGCATTAAAGAAGTCCGTCGTTTCAGGACATCCGTCATCTATATTGGGAGGTTCATTGATGATTTGGCAATTGAGGTAGTCAATGTAATCCGTTGTTAAATCACAGCCATCATCCGGGGAAACCCAAGTATGGCTACAGGCGCAATCATTCTCGTTGAATTCATCTATGGTCAAGGGGCAGCCATCATCGCAAATGCTTGCGCTTTGTTCCTGGCAGTTTGGGCCTACCAGTGATGCAGCTCCAAAGGTGAAGGTAGTTTCAACGCCTACCTCTATTTCACCTACAGCGTAAATACCCGTTAAAGTAAAATAAAAGCAATTGTAGGTTCCAGGAACAAAAGAGAAGCCACAGAACCCGGAATCATTGAGACCGGTACCTATAGCATTAGGCGAGGAAATGAGATTTCCGGAAGGAGACAAATAACCCGCGTCTACAAGGGCCTCCTCCTCCATACAAGTGGGGCAATCTCCGTAATTTCCAAAGAAGACGGTTTGTACGGCGGATAAATCCGCGTCTTCCAGGCAGTAGGTCCAAGTGGAGTTACATCCGTCATAATCCACTCCTTGAAAGGTCATGGTGTAGTCCGTATCGGGAGTAGGGATGGTACAGGATTGACCTTGGGCAGGATTCGCGTAAAGGATTAGTGAACCTACAAGAAACAGGGATAACCCCAACATAATGGGATTACCCTTACAATGGGTAAATAGTGCGTTCATCTTTTGCGTTTTCGGTTTCTACTTAGCGTTTTTGTCCTCGAATAAAAAATATCGGCGTTTGTTAATCTAAGATAGTAAAAAAGCTGAACGCATTGAAAATTAGATATTTGTGAAAAACTGTTTCAAGATGTATTACAAAGGTTAGGCATGTTTAAACCTTTGGTTGATAATTCGGGAAAGTCTCGAATTTTAATAAAGTGGAATGTATAAGATTTTGATATTTTTTTATTTGCCATGTCACTTTTTGGGTAAAAGTGATTTATTGATCTTCCCAGTCCATCGTTCGTTTTACGGCTTTTTGCCAGCCTTTATAGAGTTTTTCCTTTCGGTTTTCCTCCATTTCCGGTTGAAAGGTTTTGTCCACGGAACGGTTACCGTTGATTTCCTCTTTTTTCCAATAACCGACCGCGATTCCCGCAAGGTAAGCCGCACCCAAGGCGGTGGTTTCAATTACTTTTGGACGCTCTACCTCGGCTCCTAGGATATCCGCTTGGAATTGCATCAAAAGATTATTGGCGGAGGCACCACCATCTACCCGAAGAGAGGTAAGATTTACTCCTGAATCTTTTACCATGGCATCAAGGACGTCCCGGGTTTGATATGCGAGAGACTCTAAGGTAGCGCGAATGATGTGTGCCTTGCTACTGCCCCTTGTTAGGCCAAAAATTCCTCCACGGGCATACATGTCCCAATAAGGTGCACCAAGCCCGACAAAAGCGGGAACGACATAAACACCCGCCGTGTCCGGTACTTTCATGGCAAAGAATTCGGAATCAGGGCTTTCATCAATAATTTTCATTTCATCCCTTAGCCATTGGATTGCGGCACCTGCTACGAAAACGGAGCCCTCTAAGGCATAATGGACTTCACCACCAACGCCCCAAGCAATGGTGGTGAGAAGCCCTGATTCAGAGAACACGGGTTTTGTCCCGGTATTCATTAGCATAAAACAACCCGTTCCATAGGTGTTTTTAGCCGTTCCCGGCAAATGGCAAGCTTGCCCGAATAAAGCCGCTTGTTGGTCACCCGCGATTCCGGCGATGGGGATAGGACCACCAAATAAGGAAGTGTCCGTGAATCCATAAATTTCGGAAGAGGGTTTTACCTCAGGCAACATATTTTCAGGGACATTTAGCTCAAAAAGCATATTCTTGTCCCACTCTAAGTTTACGATGTTGTACATCAAGGTTCTTGAGGCGTTGGAATAATCCGTTACGTGTGAACCGCCGTTCGTAAGTTTCCAAATAAGCCAAGTATCTACGGTGCCGAAAAGGAGTTCTCCTGCCTCTGCCTTTTCCCTTGCACCATCAACGTTATCCAACATCCATTTTACCTTGGTACCGGAGAAATAAGCATCAATGACCAAACCGGTGTTTTGGCGAACATAGTTTACCAAGTCCCTTTTTTTCAATTCATCGCAAATGCTTGCTGTTCTACGATCTTGCCATACAATAGCGTTATGGATGGGGTCTCCTGTAGTCTTATCCCATACCACCGTGGTTTCCCTTTGGTTCGTAATTCCGATAGCCGCAATATCTGAAGCTTCCACTCCATTTTTTTTGAGGACATCCCGGGCTACCTTTAATTGGGTATTCCAAATTTCACCGGCATTATGCTCTACCCATCCCGGCTGGGGGAAAATTTGGGTGAATTCCTGTTGCTCCGTCGCAACGATATTACCGGATTTATCAAAGAGGATGGCTCTGCTGGATGTAGTTCCTTGGTCAAGGGAGAGTACGTATTTCATATATTTCTTTCTTTCGAGTTGCTTGTAACGAAAGTCTTTCGATCTTTGCGCCAAATTACGAATTGATCCACGGGATCAATCAAACCAAATTAGACTTTTCATCATGAATTACCACGAAAATATCCTAGGGACCATCGGAAACACGCCTTTGGTGAAATTGAATAAAACCATGGAGGAGGTTCCTGCCTTGGTTCTTGCTAAAGTAGAGTTCATGAATCCGGGTAACTCCATAAAGGATCGCATGGCTTTGAAAATGGTCGAGGACGCCGAAAAACGTGGTGATTTAAAACCCGGTGGAACCATCATTGAATGTACATCGGGAAACACGGGAATGGGTATTGCTATCGCGGCTGCGGTAAAGGGTTATAAAACCATTTTTACCACTACGGACAAGCAATCAAAAGAAAAGGTTGATATTCTTCGTGCAGTGGGTGCGGAGGTAATCGTTTGTCCTACGAACGTTGCCCCGGATGATCCGCAATCCTATTATTCCGTAGCGGAAAAGCTGAGCAAGGAAATCCCGAATTCCTTTTGGTGTAACCAATACGATAACCCATCTAATGCCGTTGCGCATTATGAAACCACCGGTCCCGAGATTTGGGAGCAGACGGACGGAAAAATAACCCACTTCATCGTAGGTGTAGGGACAGGGGGTACCATTTCAGGTACCGCTAAGTATTTGAAGGAGAAAAACCCGAACATCAAGATTTGGGGAGTGGATACTTATGGTTCCGTTTTTAAGAAATACCATGAAACCGGCGAATTTGATGAGAAGGAGATTTATTCTTATATCACTGAAGGAATCGGGGAGGATATTTTACCCGAGAACGTGGATTTCTCCTTGATTGATCATTTCGAGAAAGTTACGGACAAGGACGGTGCCGTTATGGCGAGACGCTTAGCCAAGGAGGAAGGTTTGTTCCTTGGGTACTCTTGCGGATCCGCTGCTGCGGGTTTAGTACAAATGAAAGAACAACTAACCAAGGATGATGTTGTCGTTATCGTTTTCCATGATCACGGTTCCCGTTATGTAGGTAAGGTTTACAATGATGAGTGGATGAGGAAGAATGGGTTTTTGGATTAAGGAAGTAGGTTATTTACAATCTTTAGCAATCCCTTAACGGAAAAAGCCTTGAATTTGGCGCTAAATTGCCCTAACATCAGTTTTGAAAACCATCTGTTAGGGTTTTCGGATTTTGGGTATAAATTTGCCAAATGGGAAAAACACTTACTTTTTTGATTTTGATGCTCTTGCCCTTGCTTTCCTTCGGGCAGGACTTGTATGATACGGATCGAGTTCAAGAGGTTCGGATTTATTTTAAGGACGCTAATTGGGATAGGACTTTGGACTCCTTGAAGCAGCTTGGAACCAAAGAACGAATCGTGGGTGATGTTAAATTGAACGGTATTACCTATAAGGATTGCGGTATCCGTTTCAAAGGAAATAGCTCCTACAATAATGCAAGGAAAGTTTACGGCCGAAAATTACCATTGAATATTTCATCGGATCATTTAAATGAAAGCCAAAAATTCAAGGGGGGGTATAACCGTTTGAAATTGGCGAACGGATTTAGGGATCCGTCTTTTGTACGTGAAGTACTTTCCTATGAAATAGCAAGGAAATACATGTACGCCCCCAAGGCGAACTTCATGAATGTTTATATCAATGATGAACATTATGGTTTTTATACCAGCGTGGAATCCATAGGGGAGAATTTCGTGAAAAATCATTTTAAGGATGAAACGAATACCCTGGTAAAATGCGATCCTGAATATTCATTAAAACCGCCGGCTTCTTGTCCTAAGAATTCAAATAAGGCAACCTTGGAATTTATGGGTTTTGACTCTCTTTGTTACAAGGGGACTTATGAAATGAAAACCGATAAAACGGATTATAAATCTTTAATTGCCTTGAGTAAAAGATTAAAGGACAACGTAGGGAAAACCAAGGAGATTCTCGACGTGGATCAAACCCTTTGGATGTTGGCTTATAATAATGTTTTGGTAAACTTGGATAGTTATTCAGGAAGGTTGAGCCATAATTATTATTTAGTGAAGGATGAGACCGATAGGTGGGTTCCTTTAATTTGGGATTTGAATTTAAGTTTTGGTGGGTTTAGGTATGACGGAAACGGCTCTCCGTTGGATAATGAGAAGATGCAAAAAATGAGTCCCTTTATTCATTATAAAAACCCTGAAAGACCATTGATTCACAGGTTGTTATCCATTCCTAGGTATCGAAAGATTTATATTGCGCACATGCGTACTATATTAAATGAAAACTTTAAGAATGGTCAGTATTTAACCCGGGCAAGCCGTCTTCAATCCTTGGTTGATTTTCACGTAAAAAAGGATGAGTCCAAGTTTTATTCTTATTCGTCCTTCAAGGAAAATATGAATGTTACATCCAAGGCGGGAAAAGCTCAGATTATTGGTTTAAAAGAATTAATGAAACCTAGGGCGGATTTTCTTTTAAATCATCCGGTATTGAAAAAAGTACCGCCTAAAATTTCTACGGTTTCCCATAAAAAATCTTCCGCTAACGTAATATTTACCGCTAGGGTCGAGGGTGCTGAAAAAGTATATTTAGCATACCGTTACGGACCTCAAGGTTATTTTTCCAAGAAGCCGATGAAGGATGATGGTGAATCCAATGATTACTCCGCAGGGGATAAATTCTACGGTGTTGAAATTGAATTTAAACCGGGAATGCAATATTATATTATGGCGGAAAATGAAGATGCTTTAATGTTGAATCCTGAAAGGGCTGAGTTTGAGTTTTTGGAGGTTAAGTAGGTTTTCTAAACCATTAAGCGAGTTAAGGAAATTAAGTTTGTTGGATAAAAAAACAGGCATTCAGAACTTCTGAATGCCTGTTTTTATTCGATGATTAATCAATTAAATAAACTTAAAACTCTGCCCTGCATCTACCTGCTTCAGAATTTCGTACATCCATTTAATGGTATTATCCACATCCTCTTTGTGCGCCATTTCCACGGTTGTGTGCATGTAACGTAACGGCAAGGAAATTAAAACGGAAGGCGTACCGCCTTTGGAGTATGCAAAGGCATCCGTATCAGTACCCGTACTACGGCTAGCGGCTTCACGCTGGAAGGGGATTTCGTTTTGCTCCGCAACGTCCTCCGCCATATGGATTACGTTTTTGTGGCAAGCGGGTGCGTAGGTAATGGTAGGTCCTAAACCGCATTTTACGTCCCCGTATGTCTTTTTATTGATCATAGGGGTACTGGTATCATGGGTAACGTCCGTAACGATTGCCAAATCCGCGTTAAGCGTGTGGGCAATCATCCCTGCACCGCGTAATCCTACCTCTTCCTGTACGGAGTTTACGATGTAAAGGGTGTAAGGAAGATTAACCTTATTTTCCTTGAGCAAACGAGCTACCTCGGCGATACATACACCGCCCATACGGTTATCCAAAGCTCTTCCGCAGTAGAAATTCTTCAAGGTAATGAACTCATCAGGATAGGTGATAACGCATCCCACGTGGATACCCATATCCAAAACCTCTTGTTTGTCTTTTGCGCCTACATCAATAAAGATATTATTGAGGGTAGGGGATAGCTTGGCATTTTCCCCTTTACGGGTATGGATGGCGGGCCAACCAAAAACACCGGTAACGATGCCTTTGTGACGAGTATGGATGTTCACACGCTTGGATGGTGCGATAATGTGATCCGAACCACCGTTACGACAAACGGTTATCATACCGTTATCCGCGATATAAGAAACGTACCAGGAAATTTCGTCGGCGTGCGCTTCAATGACAACCTTGTATTCTTTACCCGGATTGATGATACCATAAACCGTCCCGTAATCATCGGATCCCCAATCGTCGATATAGGGTTTTAGGTAATCCAACCAAATTCTTTGACCGGGTGCTTCGTTGCTTACGGGAGATGCGTTATTTAGGTATTCCGTCATGAATTTGACGGTGTTGTCATTGACAATGCTCATATTTTACTTTTATGTCTAAGGTGAATGTATTGGGAAACGGCAAATATCAGTGATTTATTCCGTTTTTTCCAGTCGTTTTTCGGCTTCATCGCTCCATTGAGCGGGGTTTAATCGCCAATTGGAGAGGAATTCTTTTTCCCTTTGATTAAGATATCCTTCATTTACAGCGGTTTCTAACATAGCCGCGTAATTACTGATGGTCTTGAACTCCAAACCTTCCTGCTTGAAATTTTCAACCGCATCAGGGAAACCATAGGTGAATAGGGCAAGTACGCCTACCACCTTGCCTCCTGCTTCTTGAACTCCGTGTGCTGCTTTAATGCAACTACCTCCGGTCGAAATCAAATCCTCTACCATAAGGACTTTTGAGCCTTCCTTGAGGTCTCCTTCTATCAAGTTTTGCCTTCCGTGTCCTTTAGCCTTGCTCCTCACATAAATGAAAGGTTTACCAAGGGCATCCGCCAAAAGCGCACCATGCGCGATTCCCGCCGTAGCGACACCGGCAATTACATCAAATTCAAATTCTTCCGAAAGGGAACTTAATGCTTCTTTTACCAGGTTTCTGGATTCAGGATAAGAAAGAACGATCCTATTATCGCAATAAATGGGGGAAAGCCTACCCGAAGCCCAACGAAAAGGATTTCGGGGATTAAGACGGATTGCGTTTATTTGCAGGAGCTTTTCCGCCAATTTTATGTCGTAGGACATGATTTTCTCTTTTATGGTTGAAATCGAGCACAAATGTACAAAATCTACATCAACGAAACCCCGATTCATCTTCTTCCGATAAGCGCTTTTTCGGAAGGAAATGATCTTAATCTTTCCTTGATTTACTCAGGGAGAAAACGGAACCTTTTCCAATATATCGATACTTTGGAAAAGACGAATAATTACGAATCCATCCGTTTACATGCCCCTGATCCTGAACAATTGGCGACGGATTTCTTTTCGCTTTTCAAAGTCGTGGAAGCGGGTGGGGGAGTCGTAGAAAATGAAAACGGGAAAATTTTAGCAATTTATAGAAGAGGCTTTTGGGATTTACCCAAAGGAAAACTCGATCCGGGAGAAACCTCCGAACAGGCATCCGTACGGGAAGTGGAGGAAGAAACCGGCATTTCAGGTATCGTTAGAGGCTCGTTTTTAAGAAGGACCTACCATACTTTCCGGGGTGTAGAGGGAAAGCGGATTTTGAAGGCCACCACTTGGTATAAAATGGAGGCTCCTGATCAAGAGACCTTGCCTCAAAAGGAAGAGGATATCGAGAAAGCGGTATTCATGGATGCTCGGGCGTTATTGGAAACCACCGAGCCCATTTATGAGAATATCAAGGATGTATTAGAGGTATTTCTAAGCAAAAAATAGGCTTTGATAGGCAAATGTGTTGCTGTTTTAAACTTGTGTATTTTCCTGATATTCAAGATGTAAGACATAAGATTTATCCCGACTCCTATCGGGATAAGACTCTAGGTTGTTATTTTACCACCAAATCGTCTTACGTCTTACATCTTATG